>CAZEUM010000089.1:0-5171 GCA_964514765.1 uncultured Sulfurovum sp. | reverse complement strand
ATGGACTTCTTTTGCCTTAATATAGGGAGAAAGTCCAAGTAAAGAACCCAAAAGTAAAAATTGTCTTCGTTTTATCATTTGTAAGCATACCTTTCATAGGTGATTGATGATAGTATCATAGTATAATGTCATTATTGATTTTAAAAGGATTTTATATGCGATATCTAATTTTACCCCTACTCCTCATGCTCTCATTAAATGGCTGTGACGAGAAACAACAAACAGAAGAAACACAAGCCAAACATGATGCACAAATAGCTAAGAAAATAAGATCTGAAGTGCTTGCAGAAGTTGAAGCAAAAAGAGTACAAGAAGCAGTCTTGCCGAAACAAAAAGATGACCTTAAAAATGCACCCCTAAAACAAATAGGTATTCATATGGAAAAAGACAGCATCACAATAGATACTAACAAAACCAAAGCATTTTTAAATGATTTAAGTAAAAAGCTAGAAGGCCAGATAAAGAAGATATCTGATAATCTTGAAAAAGGTATTGTAGCTTCTAAAGAAGCTGGCATAAATATCAATAAAGAATATATCAATATTGATCTTAACAAAACACAAACTATGTTTGAAGATTGGGGTAAAAAGATGCAAGTTTTTGTAAATAAATTTGAGGAAATTTCGAAAGATTTAAACAATAAAAATACACACTAAAGGAACAAAATGCAACAAATAGACATGAATTCAAATGAATTTCAAGTACAAATGGAAAAAACTTCAAAATTTGTAGATAAAGTTTACACTCAATTTGATTGGGTACCTAACCCAAATGAAGAAGTAAATGAGGGGGTAACCATGGGGCTTGCTCGAAACAAGCTCATTTATGGAAAAAGATTTTGTCCCTGTTTTATGGTTATTGGCGAAACAAAAGAAGAACAAAAAGCTGCCGATAACCGTATTTGCCCCTGTAAACCTGCCATAGAAAAAGAAATACCTGAAGATGGACTTTGTCACTGTGGGATTTTCTGTACTCCAGAATATGCACAAGCACAAGCACAGCATGACGAGATAGAAGAAGTAGTTCACTCCCATTCCAAAGGTCTAAGCAAAGAACAAGCCGAGGTACTACTAAAAGTTGAGCAACTAGACGGAGATGAACTTGAAGCTCTTATAGAAGCTAAAAATATTGGCATGGTAAACTTTACCCTTGTTGACACCAGAGAGCATATGGAATACCAAATGGGTCACATTGTAGGCACAGATGTCTTGGTGCCTACTTCACAATTTTACGCGAAAGCCGAAGAAGAACTCGCAGGCAAGAAAGCAGAAAACATCATTGTATACTGCCACTCAGGAAGCAGAAGCTATCAAGTACAACATGCCATGAAAGGTATGGGTTTTGAAAATGTCTGTAACCTTAGACCAGGGATTATTGGATTTTCTGGAGAAACACAGAGAGGGTAATATAAATTAGGTAAATATAAAGAAGTTGAGTTGAGGAGCCAAAGCCCCTCAATAAATAGTTAACAAAGAAGTTAATTATTTAGCAAGTGCTGCTTTAGAAGCATCAGCTACTTTTGTGAAAGATTCAGGAGCATTCATTGCCATATCAGCAAGAATTTTTCTGTCAAGTTCGATATTTGCAAGTTTTAAACCATGCATAAATGTAGAGTAATTCATACCATTAAGTCTTGTAGCTGCATTAATACGCGTAATCCATAATCTTCTGAAATCTCTTTTCTTTTGTCTTCTATCTCTGTAAGCATATACCAATGAACGCTCAAGTTGTTCTTTGGCTTTTCTGAAGTGTTTTCTTCTCCCAGAATAGAACCCTCTAGCTTGTTTTAATAGTCTTTTATGTCTTCGTGTTCTTACGACACCTGTTTTTACTCTCATGTTTATCCTTTACCTTATACTTGTGCTACAACTCAGTCATACTGCTGAAGTCATGCTATAGTAGGTGCTGAACATTTTCTCTGTTCAAACTTGCCCCTAATCGGGGGATTATTGCTTTACAAAACAATGCAACTCATATAAGAAATTATATTAGTTAATCATCTCTTTAATGTTTTTAGCGTCAGCGCCATCAACATATTTAGGACTTCTCATATTTCTATGTTGACCACCGTCAACCTTGGTTAGAATGTGAGATCTGTATGCAGTTCCTCTTTTAATCTTGCCACTTTTTTTAACTTTAAAACGCTTAACAGCACCTTTTACACTTTTCATTTTTGGCATATGCTTACTCCCTATAGAATTTTCTACACCGCAAAACATTCTTGTTCTTTGGTCTAAAATGGAACGATATTATATCCAAATTATCTGAATAAAGAATAACCTGTGTCTTATTGGAGAAATTGTTGAGATTCAGAAGATGTTTAGTCCCAAAATCTCATGGAATAGGCTATAATTTCCTAAAAGGAGTAGATTTATGGGAAATATACAACACGCTAATGCCGAGACAACAGTACTGACAGAACAAGTGAAAAGAGTTAAGAAAGAGAAGAAAGCCTTAACATGGTGCAGGACCAAAAGTACATTATGAAGTTAAGGAAAATGTTGTAGGATGCTGCATCTCCACAACACCTTGGAAAAATTACTTTTTAAGTGGTGTAACATACATGTTAATGTAACGCCCTTCTTGGCTTGCTTTGCTCTCCAAGTTACCAACATCTTCAATCATAGGCCAGACACGGTTAAGCACGTCTACTCCCCATTCAGGGTTTGCCATTTCACGTCCTCTTAGGAATACACGTAATTTTACATGTTTTCCTTTTTCTAGGAACTCTCTAGCGTGTTTTACTTTGTAATTTATGTCATTTTCAGCAATTTTGCAAGAAAATTTGACTTCTTTTACTTCAATCTTTTTCTGGTTTTTTCTTGCTTCTTTTTTCTTCTTTTCAAGTTCGTACTTGTGTTTGCCATAATCCATGATTTTTGCAACAGGAGGCTTCGCATCTGGCGACATAAGCACAAGATCTAGCTCTTTTGCATTTGCTATATTCATGGCTTCAGCAAGAGAGATAATACCAAACTGCTCACCATCATTACCCAAAACTCTAAGTTCTGCTATTCTTATGGCACCATTCATAATAGTATCATCAGATTTCTTTCTTCCTCTGTCATTTCTGTCATTTTGTCTACTCAAATTGTACCTTCTTGAAGTTGTTTTACTAATTTTACCATAAATTTATCTTGTGTAAGATTATACTGTTCTTTGGCTCTTCTGTCACGAATTGCCACTGTGTTACTTTTGACTTCTTCATCACCAACAATCACTACATACGGCACACGTTGCTTCTCAGCATTACGTACACGTTTATTGAGTGAGTCATTTTTGTCATAGACCTCAGCATCCATACCTTCACGCACCATTCTTTTCTTAAGTGCATAGGCATAATTTGCATGACTCTTGGCGATAGGCACAAAAATTACTTGCACAGGTGCTAAAAAGAATGGAAACTCTCCTGCATAATGTTCTGTAAGGATGCCAATAAAACGCTCGAAAGAGCCTAAAATGGCTCTGTGTATCATGACAGGCTGTTTACGGGTATTGTCTTCTGCCACATACTCTACCCCAAAACGTTCGGGGAGGTTAAAGTCTACTTGTATCGTACCACACTGCCATTTACGTCCAATAGCATCTGTAATTTTAATATCAATTTTAGGACCATAAAATGCACCACCAGCTTCATCTATGCTGTAAGGAAGATTGTTCCCCTCAAGAGCATCCATAAGCCCTTGTGTCGCTATTTCCCATACCTCATCTTCACCAATGGCTTTTTCTGGTTTTGTTGCTATTTCCATCGTATAGGTAAAACCAAAGAGCTTCATTAATGCATCAACAAACTCAACTACTTCTAGTACTTCTTCTGCTATCTGCTTAGGTTCACAGAAAATATGTGCATCATCTTGGGTAAATTCACGTACACGAAAAAGCCCATGTAAAACACCTGACTTTTCATGCCGATGCACCACACCATATTCATAATATTTCAACGGTAAATCACGGTAACTTTTTGGTAGTTGCTTGAAGACTTGAATATGCCCCAAACAGTTCATAGGCTTAATCCCGTACTCTTGTTCATCAATAGTAGTCAAATACATATTTTCACCATAACAAGCATAATGTCCAGATATTTTCCACATATCTGCTTTAAGAATTTCTGGTCCACGTACAGGCTCATAACCTCGCGTTAGGTGAGCTTTATGCAAGATACTTTCTAGTTTATAACGAAGTTTTGCACCTTTTGGCATCCAAAAAGGCAATCCAGGACCTGCTGCTTCATTAAACATAAAAAGTTCCATCTCCTGACCAATTTTTCTGTGATCACGTTTTTTCGCTTCTTCCATCATGACCATATGTTCCTTAAGCTTCACCTTGTCTGCAAAAGCAATGCCATAAATACGGGTTAACATCTCTGCTTTTTCATCACCACCCAAATATGCCCCTGCAACACGTGTAAGTTTAAAGTTATGCAAAAAACGAAGTGCTGGGACATGTGGTCCACGACAAAGGTCTTCAAAGTCACCTTGCTTATATACAGAAAGTATATCATCTTCAATACGTTCCATCACTTTTAATTTTAAATCATCATCTGCAAATTTTGCCAAAGCTTCTGCTTTAGTCATTTCATACTTTTCTATTTTGTACTTTTTTTTGATGAGTTCTTTCATCTTTTTCTCAATGGCCTTAAGATCATCCTCTCTTATGATTTCATCTACTCTAAAGTCATAGTAAAAACCTTCATCTACCACAGGACCCACAAAAAACTGTGCATTAGAGTAAAGCTCCGCAATAGCCTGCGCCATAAGGTGTGCCGTTGAGTGACGCACTATCTCTAAAGATACCTCAGAGTTGTCATATTCTATAGGTGTTTGGGTACAGGACTCTCCTGCGCTCTGTGTATCTAGTATGTTCCCTTGGTCATTTATATAACCGATTGTATTTTCATTCAAATTAAGCCTTTATATATCGTGGCCTACAATGCCACGCTTTAAAAATGTCATGATTATAGCCAAAGGTTAGCTAGAAAGAAATTAATGGCTTAATCCCACGTAAGCTAAAAATATCAGAGATACCCCAAGCAAACATTTTTCTAGCCTGTATCTTGTTGGAGAAATTGTTTAGATTGAGAAGATTGATTGCTAAAGACCTAAGCAAGGAAGTAACTACTTTTGTCATAATACTGATAAAATTATTGAAAAATTAACACAAAAAATATAAGA
>CAZEUM010000088.1:0-5203 GCA_964514765.1 uncultured Sulfurovum sp. | reverse complement strand
CTTGTTTCTGTGGTGCAGGGGAATTCTCTTTTTTAGAGGGGGTGATTAGTTACAGTATTTTTATAATGATGGGTATGGTAAAGATTATTCTATACTAAACCTTAGTGAAGATGGTGATGAGATAAAACAGAAATATCTTACGGCTTCACTATTAAGCTTTTATCAGCAGTTAAAAATATTTCATACTTCAAAAAGTATGCTAAAACCATATCTCATAGAAAAACCTCTTATGGTATTTGTCGGTTCAAGTGTTAATGCCGTTAGAAAAAGTAGTGGAAAAGATGTATCGGATGTAGTTGATGTATTGTTATTCATAAATGAGTTTATCAAAAATAGAGCTGATAGTATTGCCATTATAGATAAAATTTTGAGCTTTGATAGTGGTCTTCAATCTGCCAAAGGGGTTGATTTATTTGAAAATAAATTTAGTTTCTTGGAAGAGCTGAAACTACAAGCTACACAAATATTTGATGATATGCTAAACACTATCTTTAATGCTTCAAGTGGCTTACTTCATATAGAGAATCTAAAAGGTGTAGATGGAGAAATAGCACTTCGCATAGGAGAAAATGAATACTTTGCTGTTATCAATGTAGGAGATAGTGATAAACTTGTAAAGATATGTGAAGCCAATGGTATGAACATAGCAAGTAGAAACTTTTCAAATTCATTATTTCAAACCATAAATGAAACTACTTCAAATCTACATATGCTCATAGGTTCAAAAAAGTTTTCTGAAGGCTGGAGTTCTTGGAGGGTTTCTACTATGGGGCTTATGAACATAGGTAAAAAAGAAGGTTCTCAAATCATACAACTTTTTGGTAGAGGTGTTAGGCTTAAAGGGTATGCTTTTTGCTTAAAAAGAAGTAGAGCCTTACTAGGTAGAGAACTGGAAAGAAAATACCAAGCAATAGAAACACTTAATATCTTTGGACTTAAAGCTGATTATATGAAAGCCTTTAAAGACTACCTCAAAGATGAGGGAGTACCTACAGATGAGAGAGTAGAGTTTGTTTTACCAGTGCTATATGACAAAACATACAAAAGCAAAAAACTAAAGATTTTAGACTTACAAAAGGGCAAGGACTTCAAAAAAGAAGTTAAGCTTGATTTTGAGTATGTTCCTACAAGTGCCATACATAGAAAGGTCATACTTAGTTTATATAAGCAAGTTGATGTACTTGAAAGTCAAAAAAAAAGTGGCAGAAAGTTTGAATTACATAGTGAGATACTTCAAAAAGAGCATCTTAGTTTTCTAAATGTTGATAATCTATTTTTCGCATTACAACAGTTCAAAAATGAAAAAAATTGGAGCAACTTAAATATATCTAAAGTTGCAATAACTGACCTCTTAAACAAAGGTGATTGGTATAAACTTTTTATTCCAAGAGATGATATGAAAGTAAGTAGCTTTAAAAATCTCACTAATTTTGAAATTATTATGACTACCCTGCTCAAAAAGTATATGAAGTCATATTATGAGTATAAAAAAAGTGAATGGGAAAGCCAATATTTAGAATATAGAGAATTGGATGAGAAGAAGGATAAAGCAAACCTAATCAATGAGTATGTCATAACTGTAGAAGATAAAGAAACAGAGCTTATAGCTAAACTAACTTCCCTTAAAACTATGCTTGAGAGTGGAGCTATTGATGATGCCGAACTTCATAGGCTTTCAAATAAAGGTTTTAAAGCCTTTAGTTTTGATTGTCATCTTTATAATCCTCTTATTTTTAAAGATAAAGGCGAAACTGTTTTACAAATAAGACCAGTAGAGTTAAATGATGGAGAAAAAGATTTTGTGGAGGATTTAGATAGCTACTTAAAAAGAAACCTTAGTAAATATGAAGATGTAGAAATATATTTATTGAGAAACCAAAGTAAAACTGGACTTGGATTTTTTACAGAAGGTAATTTTTACCCCGATTTTATTATGTGGATAAAAAAGAACAACAAACAATACATAAGCTTTGTAGACCCAAAGGGGATAAGAAACTCAAACCCAACAGATGACCCAAAAATAAACCTAGCAATAACTATAAAAGATATAGAACATGACCTTGGTGATACGAATATAGTATTAAATTCATTTATCGTGTCCAATACAACTTTAAGTGATATTAATAAGCTACATACACATTTCACTTATAAGTTTTTTGAAGATAAGAATGTATTCTTCCAAAAGGATGATAACAATAATTATATTGGCAAGATGTTTACTTGTATATTAACTGATTCTTCAGTTCCAACACCTAATTAGGTAAATAAAGTGGATAAAGTAAAATCACAAATAGAAGCACTATTGTACGAGAATGCTGCAGATTTTGAGATAGCCAAAGTGTTAAAAAAACACATAAAACTTTATTTTGAAACACTCGAAGTTACCTTTGCCACATCGGGAGGAAAAGACTTCCTAGTTAAACATACTAAAAAAATAGATACCATTTTACGACTGGTGTACAAGGTTGCTAGTAGAGATATGTTTGGGGACTATCTTCCTATGAAAAACTCTATCCCCCCTTGCACTTGTTGCTTTGGGGTCATACGGTCGAGAACAGCTTTGTGTACATTCAGACATTGACCTTATGATTGTCTATAAAGATGTACCAGGCTACAACTTAAAAGAGATGATAGAAAAAATGCTCTATATCCTTTGGGATACGGGCTTAAAACTAGGACATAGAGTACATACCCTTGATGACCTTTATGGGGTGTCTAAAACAGACATTAGCATAAAAACTGCCCTTATAGAATCTCGTTTTATAGAGGGTTCAAATTTTATTTGGATGGAAACACAAAATGCCATTACAAAAATACGCCATGATGATGTCCAAGGCTTTATACGTTTAAAGCTTCAAGAACAAGAAAAAAAGCACCGTAAATACCCCATTACTATGGAACCAAACCTCAAAGATGGTGCTGGAGGGTTTAGGGATGCAAATCTTGTTTACTGGGTGGGAAAAATCCTCTACAATACAGATAATATTAGGTCTCTTCCTTCACATGTAATTAATGATAAAGAGTACAAAATTTTCAGAATTGCTTTAGAATTTTTATTTCGTGTGCGTTCTGCTTTACATTTGCTAGCAAAGAAAAAAGAAGACAAACTAAGGCTAGACCTCATCCCCGATATTGCTACACTACTTGGGTATGATATGAGCAAAGAAGACCATATGCGATTTGCCTCTAAAGTCACAAGTAGTCTTAAAACCATTAGACTCTACAGTATGATATGGATTAATACCCTTACAGAAAAATATACCCAAAAGAATCCAAATAAAAATTACCTCTACCCCAAAAAACAATCTAAAAATTTTAATGTTTTACTCATGCACCTCATTAAAGCCTCTAAAAAACCTTTTTTGGCACACCCAAGTCTTTTGCAACAACTTATAAATATAGAAAAACCTCATCGTCTTAATGATAGTTTGTACCAAAGCATAGCAACACTTTTTCGCAGTGCTAATGCCTACTCTGTACTCGTGGCTTTATCCTATGCTAAACTTATACCGTACACCATACCTCCCATGAAAAGAGTCATTAACCTGCCCCAATTTGATGGATACCACCAATATGCAGTTGATACGCATTCTCTTTGCTGTCTTTATCACTTAGAGAAAATAGAAGACCCATTCATCCAAAGTCTTTGGGAAAATCTGTCTATCGATGAGAAACAAATGCTAAAACTTGTGGTCTTTATGCATGATTCTGGTAAAGGTCGCAAACGTGACCATCATTATGTTGGTGCTTCTCTTTTTAAGATATTTGCTAAAAGACTTGGCATAAATGAGACGTATCTTAGCATGGGTGAGACCCTCATACACTACCACACCCTCATGTCTAGAGTCGCTCAACGTGAAGACCTCTACTCTGAGACAGTCGTACTCTCCTTTGCTTCACATTTTAAAACAAAAAAGCTACTAGATATGCTATATATTTTAACCTATGCCGATATGTCTGGTGTGGGACATAACATCTATAACTCTTTTTCTGCAAAACTCATACGAACACTTTACAAACAATCACTAGATGTACTTGGACAGACTAAAAGACTAGATGAAGCAGAAAAACGCACAAAAAAGATAGCTTCACTAAAACGTACAAAAGTATTTAAATCTCTCACCCGCACCCAACAAAATAAGATACAATTCATTCCTTCAAATTTACTCTTTTTGAGGTATACACCTAAACGTATATTGGCCATTACACAAAAAGCATTTGAAACGGATGCCTATACATACAGCATATCAAACCAAACACATTTAACTATAGAGATCATACGTAAAGAGTCTTTTAACCTTAGCTATCTTCTCAAAAAACTTTCTAACCTTGATGTGCTCAATATGGATATATGTAAACTCTTTGATGGTCTCAAATATTTTAAGATAGACTTTAGCGAAACCATATCTGAAGAAGAAGTAAGTTTTTTAGAAGAAAGTATAGACCAATCATTTACTGTCATCAGCAATGAAAACCCTTTTAAAACAAGTATACAAAAAGAAGAAGTGGACATAGTCTGTGAACACTCAAAAACCTATGCTATTATGCACATCGACACACAAAACCAAAAAGGGCTACTAGCTTACATTATAAATATGTTTGATGCGATGGGTATAGACATCGTTACAGCCAAAGTACATACACTAAAAAATAGAGCAAGAGACATGTTTCTCATCGAGAAGAATGGAAACTTTTGTCATAATGTGGACACAATAATAGAAAAATTGACCAAAGGGTAAAAATGAGAAAAAAGAAATCTTACTTGATGGGCTTCAAGAACTAGAATACCGTGACTATGACTCCCAACATGTAAATTTAAGATCCATTATTGACACTTCCAGGAAAAGAAGCTTGAATAAATTTGAATCTTTGCTTGCTGTCGCTAAGGGTAATTGTGTGTTTTGGTTGGGGGGGTGATTGGTTACAAAGAATCAAAATAATTTTCTAAGTAGGGTAACAGCTTTTTATTAAAGCAACTCATACTATACTCCTAAAACAAAAGGGGTACAAATGCCATGCAGACCACGCATAGAAATACCTGGTTATTATCCATCATTAGCATAGGTGTAGAGCTGTAGACACAACCTTGCATTTGCAAAACCCATTGTGGGTGTTACCCTTTATTAGATATGCCCTAAAGTATTTGGAGAGAGTGTAAACCTAACTGTGTAAACCCACCTAGTATCTCTAAATCACTTCGTAT
>CAZEUM010000087.1:0-5239 GCA_964514765.1 uncultured Sulfurovum sp. | reverse complement strand
ACAAACAGAAATAAAAAATACAAAACAAGTAAAAGGACAAAAATTAGAAGAAGTAGAGAGTAGCAAAGAAAACAACACAAAGTGGTTTTTCTATATCTTACTGATAATTATTTTACTTTCTGGTAGTATACATCAAATAAGGAAGAAGGAAATATGAAGTCTCTACTCGTTTCTATATTGCTATTTTCATGGCTAATGGCTAGCCCTATTGAACCTAAAATACTTTTTATCTACGGCACACATTTCTCAGATGTAAAAGCCAAACATATTAAAACACAATGCAAAAATCATGGTATAAACATAAGCTATAAAAGTCTAAAAAAAATCCAAAAAGACAACAATGAGTCTGCGTTTAAGGGCTATGATTTGGTCATTTTAGATGGGGTAAATTCTTCTAGGAGTAAAGAGCTTTTTGAGACTCTTTTACCTACTATAAAACAGTCTTCACCTAAAGTGATAGCCTTAAATGTTGTTGATGAAAATAGCAGCAAATGGAGGCAAGGTGTCTCTTTTGAACAACATAAAGCCATACACGAGTACTTAGACAATGGTGGCTTAAAAAACTTCATAGGTTTTGCCAAATTCATGGCAAATGATGTCTTTAAAATCTCTGACAAAAAAGCAAAGGCTCCCATACTCTACCCAAAGACTGCCATCTACCACCCTAAAAGTCCAGACAAGATGTTTACTTCTTTGGAGGAATACTTAAAGTTTTTAGATGTGAATGCTACAGGTAAATCTATAGTAGCCATTGCCATGTATCAGGGTAATTTTTCTTCTATTGATACAAGGCTTATAGATGAGACTATAGAAAAACTATCACATAAAGAAAATGTCATTCCTGTGGCTTTTTATTATGCTTATGACTTTGGTCCTAGTAAAAAGCCTATACCCTATAAAAAGCTACTTTCACTTGATGGTGAGTTTAGAGCTGATGCCATCGTTTTTTATCAGATGATGCACCAAGCACAAAAAAGACGTAAAGAGTTTGAAAAACTGGGCATTCCTATCTTTGGTGGTCTTACCTTTGGTTCTGGTGACCAAAAAGCCTATGAAGAAGACAAACTAGGTATTTCTGCTTTTATGTTGCCTTTTACCCTTTCCATACCAGAGACTGCTGGAGTCATAAACCCTATGATAGTAGCAGCCAAAGACAAAGAAGATAAGACTACTAAAAGCATAGACTATCAACTAGACTCATTTGTGGAGCGTGTAGTAGGCTATACCAACTTGCAAAGTAAAGCCAACAAAGACAAGAAATTGGCATTTTTCTTTTGGAATTACCCCAGCGGTCAAAATGCGATGGGTGCTTCGTTTTTAAATATACCTGAGTCTCTTTCTCATATATTTAAGTCTTTAAAAGAAGAAGGCTATAGCACTAATGATGTCAATGCTTCTTTTTTCACAGCTAGGGTCAAAGATATGATGTCACTTTGGTACAGAGAAGTGAATGCTTCTGATTTGCTCAAAAGAGATTTATGTGAACTCTACCCTTTAGAAAAGTACAATACTTGGTTCTCAAAACTACCCAAAACAAAACAAAAAGAGATTAATGATGTATGGGGAAAAGCAGAAGAATCAAACATGCTCATAGAACAAGAGGGTAAAAAATATTTTACTATTCCACGTATGCAAGTGGGTAACTTTATAGTGCTTCCTCAAGGAGCAAGAGGTAAAGACAAAAAAGATGAGCAAAAATCGTATCATAATATGTCCATACCTACAAATCATGGTTACTTAGCTGTCTACCTTTATGTCAAAGATATATTTGGCGTAGATGCCATCTTACACATGGGTACACATGGCTCACAAGAGTGGATGAAAGGAAAAGACCGAGGACTTAGCGTTTATGATTCTCCTAACCTTGCTGTGGGTAATACACCCGTGATTTACCCATTCATAGTAGATGACATAGGTGAGGCAATTCAAACCAAAAGACGTGGCTCAGCAGTAAGCTTGTCACACCTTACACCTCCCTTTTCACCAGCGGGTCTTCATGATGAAATGGCAGAAATTCATGAACTCATGCATCAACACGATAAGATGACAGATGGTAGAACTAAAGAGAAAACAAAAGAACAGATACTAAAACTGGTAAGAGAACAAAGTTTTGACAAAGAAATAGACGCAAATGCTTCTATGGACATCACAGTTTTTTTACGAGAATTACATGACTATATGGAAGAACTAGCTCAAGAGAATCAACCCCTAGGTATGCATATCTATGGAGAGGTATTGTCAAAACATTATGCTACCTTAACAGTAATGCAAATGCTTGGTGCTAACTATGCGAAGAAGGCAAATGCTTTAGAGCTAGAATATTCACATGGCAGCGATGATGAAGCATATGAAGATATACAAAGCTATGAAGACATCAATACTTCTAACCCTTATGTGTTGCTCAAAGATGCCATAGCAGGGAAACTATATGATAATGAAGAGATAAAAGTTTACCTTGAAGAAGGACTACAGTATTATGAAAAAATAAGGGCTTCACTTGAACTCTCAAATATGTTTAAGGCATTAGATGGCAAATATGTTTCCACCTCTACAGGTGGTGACCCAGTAAGAAGTCCTGACATTTTGCCAACGGGGCGAAATATGTTTGGTTTTGACCCTTCTAAAGTACCTACAAAAGCAGCCTACGAAACAGGGGTGGAACTGACTAAAGAACTCATAGCCCAGTACCATGAAAAGCATGGCGTCTACCCCGATAAACTAGCTTTTTCACTTTGGTCTATAGAGACAATGCGTCATTATGGAGTACTTGAATCACAAATACTTTTTGCATTAGGCATCAGACCCATATGGAAAAAAGGTGGACGTGTGCTAGATATGGAGATTATCCCTTACTCTGAACTAAAACGACCTCGTATAGATGTAGTTATCTCTGCTACAGGTTTGTACAGAGATGCTTTCCCTAATGTCATGGCATACATAGACAAAGCGGTCAAAAAGATAGTATCACTCAAAGAATATAGCAACTTTGTAAGACGTAATGCTTTAGCCCTTGAAAAAGAACTCATAGAAGAGGGAGTTGATGAAGAAAGAGCCAAACTACTCTCTACTATACGCGTCTTCTCAAACGCTTCTGGCACTTACGGTACAGGCTTAGCATCTACCGTTATGGCATCAGGTACATGGGATGATGACTCCGACATGTCAGATACTTACCTAGACAGAATGGGATTTGCTTTTGGTTCTGGAGTTTGGGGCGAAAAAGTAGCCAAAAAACTCTATAGAAAAAACCTCAAAGGCACAGATGCGGCATTGTTCTCAAGATCTTCGAATGTCTACGGCTTGCTAACTTCAGACGACCCTTTTCAGTACCTAGGAGGCATTGCACAAGCTGTGAGAAACATAGACGGTAAAACACCTGAACTCTTCATCACAAATTTACGAAACAAAAGCAAAGGTAAGGTAGAGAGCATACAAAAATTTATGTCTAAAGAACTACGCACAAGGTACCTACACCCCCAATGGATAAAAGCCATGCAAGAAGAAGGTTTTGCAGGAGCATCGGAGATAGTAGGACTTGTTCAAAATGCTTGGGGATGGGAGGTTATGGATCCAACTACACTTCGTGATGACCAGTGGCAAGAGTTTGTAGAAGTGTATGTTAACGATAAGTTTGACCTTAACATGAAGGAGTTTTTTGAAAAAAATAACCCAGATGCCTTAGCCATGATAAGCGAAAGATTTTTAGAAGTCATAAGAAAAGGCTACTTTAAAACAGATGAAAAGACCATCAAAAAACTTGTAGAAACCTACATGGAAATGGCAAACAAACATGATGTCTACACAGAAAATGAAACATTTAAAGAGTATGTTAAAACTAAGGCTGCTGGCTACGGGCTAAGTACTGCACTGCCGGCTAAAGCACAAACAGAGTTCAAGTCAGAAGCAACACAGGCATTCTCAGATGTTGCACAGCCTGAACCTAAAGTAAAAGGTCAAGAGCTTAAAGAGCAAAAGAATGAAGAACTAGAGAAAGACTATACGTATCTTTATTTTGTGTTATTTATCTTGGGTCTTGTAGGATTTGGTATGTTGTATGAGGCTAGGAAAAAAGCGTGAGAAAGTACAAGTTCTTAAAGGATTTTACAACACTAGGCATCTTAGGTGCTTTGGTCTTGTTTCTTCCTGCTTGTTCAAGTAAAGAACAGGTACATCCTAAGCTAGCACACATGCCCAGTAAAAAGGGTATTTTTTCACTAAAACAAGGCAAAAGTCTTACTCTAAATCAGCTAGTAAAAGAGAGTGAAAAGTACCCTGTTATCTTTGTGGGAGACCAACATAATACAGAAGAAACGCATCAGTTTTTTGATGAATTTTTACAAAAATTGGCAAAAAATGGTTATACGATACACCTAGCAAATGAGTGGTTTAGTCCTGAACATAACAAAATTTTAAAACAATATACCGATGGGAAAATTACTAGCGATGAGTTACGAAAGCAAAGAGGCTGGAAAGCTAGATGGGATTTAATAGCAAAACTTTATGCCACGGTCAAAAACTCTGGTGGAAGACTCTATGGTGTAAATATATCTAAAAAAGACAGAAAGAAAATATCTAAAAGACTTTTAAGTCAAATGAGCAAAGAGGAAAAAAGATTTTATGACAGTTTAGACCTAAATGTTGCTGCACACAGAGCTTTAGTCATGCCATTCTTTTCTCACTGCAAACAAATGCCTAAAAGAGGGGATGAACCTTGCAACGAAAGAATGTATAGAGTACAAGTAGCTTGGGATACCTATATGGGTGAAGAGAGTGCAAAGATAGCAAAAAAACACCTAAAAACAAAAAAAGATAAATTGATAGTGTTTGCAGGAGCCCTACATGTAGAACATGGTCTAGGTATTCCTCTTAGGTTTTCAAGAGTGAATAATCTTCCCTCTTATATCATCTCTAACCATAGAAAAGGGGGTAAAGCTCTTGATGAGAATATAGCTGATACTGTGTTTATTTATACAGGGAAGTGAATATAAATACCTGAATTCAAATCCCCAGTGCAACACTTGAAAATAGAAGAGATAAGGTCAAAGATGATATAAAAACCTTTAAACTTCTGACATTTAAAAGGTTGCATATGAAATATCATCGTTTGACCCAACAAGAAAGAGGGGCTACCCCTTGAGGGTATAGCAAATTTATGCTTTACTCAAAGAGGGATTAAGTCTTAGTGCAATAGCAAATAATATCACTAAAGACAAATCTACTATTAGTAGAGAATTACAAC
>CAZEUM010000086.1:0-5250 GCA_964514765.1 uncultured Sulfurovum sp. | reverse complement strand
AAAATAAAGGATAAACATGAAAGTAAGTAAAATAGTAATGGCATTCATGCTAACTGTTGGTATTGCACAAGCCGATGCACCAGCAGTAGCGGCAAAAACTCAATTAACAGCAGAGCTTCAAGGTGCAGAGGGCAACAAAGAAGTAGAGATAAATGCACTGATTAAGAAAATTAAGACAGTAGGTTTTTCAACTGTAGCAGCCAATAAGAACATTCAAAACTTTTATTATGAAAAGTATAAAGAAAAAGGTGTAGAGATGCTCTCTTTCTTTGGAATGGTTAATAAAGAGAAATTAAGAACATTACTCCTTGCAAATCCTGATTTTGGTGCCTATGCTCCTTTTAACTTTTTAGTCTATAAAACACTTGATACTAAAACAGACGATAACACATGGTTTGGACATCTAGCAGCAGATACAATGCTTGATATTATCGGTGAAAAAAATGCAGCTACTAGAAAAGAATTTACAGACATGGTAGATGGCTGGGATGCTTTTGTTACTAAAGAAATGAAGCCAACAAAGACAAAGCGTTTTGAACGTACAAACGCATTGCTTGAACATGGTTTAGTAAAAATGGTAAAAAAGTTTGATAAACCTAAAGATCTTGATGAGTTTGTAGAAGATTTTGTTGCAGAGCATGATGGACGTTTTTCAAAACATAACTTTATTATTGCTGGATTTGTTGACTTTAAATTTGAATATGACGATCAAGAGCTTGACTTTGACAAATATGATGCTTACTGGGTTTCACTTTTATGTCACTTTGAATTTTCAAACTCTATCTTTAACAGAGGTAAGCCAGAAGCAGGTATGTTTGCACCATGTTCAGTATATTTTTACATTCCAAAAGGTACAAATGAACTTCACGTTGGTTATGCAAGTGTAGACAACTGGATTAATGCACTTAATTTCACAGATCAAAAAAGAATTGATTACATGAAAAAGATAGATGCAGAAGTGGTTGAAGTCTTTAAAGAAATGGGTTTCGAACTTGTTAAACAGTAAAATATTTTAGCTTACCGTGCAACAACTGTTGTGCGGTACTTTTTTTAGAATTCTTTTTTAAAAATACCTCAAAAATTTATCCAAAAACCCTCTCCCTTAGTAGTATTTCAACATTATTTAGATAAAATCATGCAATTATATATTAAAGGATTGTAGTGAAAGTTACAGTAAATAAAGTAGACAATGCAAATGTACTTCTAAGTGGTACACTGGAAAATAGTAAAATTGAAGCAAACATTAACAAATTGGCTGTGCGAGCAGGTAAAGAGTTAAAGGTAGATGGTTTTAGAAAAGGCAAAGTACCTGCACATATAGTAAAAAAACTTCATGGCAAAAAACTTGCACAAGATGCAGAAGGTGAAGCACTTCAAGCACTTATTGCTGAGGGCATGAAAGAAGCAGGTACTGATACAGAAGATGTACTTGGTCAACCAACATTTAAAAAATATGATAAAAAAGATGAGGGTATTGAGGTTGAGGTAGAAGTTTCTACTAGACCAGTATTTGAAACAGCAGGTTACATGGATGTACTTCCTGCTTTTGAAAAACCAACAGCATCAGAAAAAGAGATAGATGAAAAATTGGCCCAAATTGTAGCAGAGCAGTCACCTTATGATAAAATCAAAAGAAAACGCATGGTAAAAGATGGCGACATGACGCTTATTGACTTTGAAGGTTTTGTGGATGATGTGGCTTTTGATGGTGGTAAAGCTGAGAAATTTAGTCTTAAAATAGGTTCTAAGCAGTTCATCCCAGGATTTGAAGAGCAAATTATTGGCATGAAATATGATGAAGAAAAAACAGTCACAGTGACCTTCCCTAAAGAGTATCAGTCTGCAGACCTTGCAGGAAAAGAAGCTGAGTTTAAAGTAACCCTTCATGAAATTCAAGAACAAGTACCTGCTGAACTTAATGACGAGTTGGCACAAAAACTTCTTAAGGGCGAAGAAAATGCAACACTTGAGACACTTAAAGAAAAAGTAAAAGAACAAATTGTATCTGCTGCGGTTTCTAAAATCTATAATGAAGATTTAAAACCAAAATTGGTTGAAGCGTTGGTTAAAAAGTTTGACTTTGCCTTGCCTAACAACATTGTAGATCAAGAAATTGATGCAAAAGTGAATGCAAAAGCACGTGAGATGGATGAAAAAGAATTAAACTCTTTTAAAGACAATCCTGAAAAGGTAGATGCACTTCGTGCAGAGGTAAGAGAAGATGCTGAAGCATCGGTTAGAGCAACATTCATTGTAGATGCATTGGCTAAAAAAGAAGAAGTGATTGTAAACGATCAAGAAGTATCACAGGCAATTTATTATGAAGCAATGATGTCTGGACAAGACCCACAAGAAGTGATTAAGTATTATCAAGACAATAACCTTCTCCCCGCTGTTAAAATGGGAATGATTGAAGACAAGCTCTTTGGTAAAATGTTAGGTTTAGAAAAATAAAGGTAGATTATGAGCTATATCCCATACGTTGTAGAACAAACAGGAAGAGGTGAGAGATCTTACGATATTTATTCACGTCTTTTAAAAGACAGAATTATTATGTTAAGTGGTGAGGTGAATGACCAAGTAGCCTCTACTATAGTTGCCCAACTTCTTTTTCTTGAGGCACAAGACCCCGATAAAGACATCTATTTTTACATCAACTCTCCAGGAGGTGTGATTACCTCTGGGCTTTCTATGTATGATACGATGAATTATATTAAGCCTGACATTGTGACTATATGTATGGGGCAAGCAGCATCTATGGGAGCATTTTTGCTTTCATCAGGTACAAAAGGCAAACGTTATGCCTTGCCACATGCACGTATTATGATTCACCAACCTTCAGGTGGTGCACAAGGGCAGTCAACAGACATCCAGATACAAGCACAAGAAATACAAAGACTTAAAGACACTTTGAACACTATCTTAGCAGAGCAGACAGGAAAAACAGCCAAACGTCTTGAAAAAGATACAGAGCGTGATAACTTTATGTCTTCGCAAGAAGCTTTGGAGTATGGACTTATAGATAAAATACTTACAAAAAGTTTTAATTAGGTTTAGCTATGGTTAGAGAAATTCTGGTATATCCTGATAAAAGACTGAAGCTTATTTCAAAAGAGGTTCTGTCTTTTAATGGAGCCTTGCATGATTTGCTCGATGATATGTATGATACAATGAGAGCAAATAATGGTGTGGGTCTCGCTGCCATTCAAATTGGTGTAGATCAACGCGTTTTGGTCATTAATATCCCCTTAGATGACCCACAAGGGGATAACTATGCAGATAAAGAAAAGAGAAATGACCAGCCTAAAGAAAATACCTTAGAAATGATTAATCCCATCATCGTAGAACAAGATGGAAATGAAAAATTTCAAGAGGGTTGTCTTTCCTTGCCTGGTATATATGAAGATGTAGAACGTGCAAAATATGTAAAAGTTGAGTATCTCAATAGAGAGGGCAATAAACACTTCATTGAAGATAAAGATTTCTTAGCAGTTGCCATACAGCATGAGATAGACCACCTAGATGGTAAAGTATTCATTGAAAAACTCTCTTTTTTGAAAAGAAAAAAGTTTGAAAAAGAGTGGGCAAAAAGAGAAAAATAGTAAAAAATATGTCAATTTGACATATTTTTACATCTTTCTTCTCATTTGTGTCACACTAGAGACATGAATGCACAAATAGATAGTGGTACTCCACCCAAAACTTCCCCGATTAAAGTTAAACAAAAAAAAGAAATTATTGTAAATAGGCTTACTTGTGCAACCTTGGAAGGTGTCAATGCAAAAGTCATTGAGGTCGAAGCAACCTTTACTAAAGGTTTACCAGGATTTACAGTCGTTGGTTTAGCAAGCAATGACATACAAGAATCCAAAGAACGAACAAAATCTGCATTGCTTACCAATGAGTTTGTTTTTCCTCCTTTAAAAATAACAGTGAATTTAAGCCCCTCTGATTTAAAAAAATCAGGGACACATTTTGACCTCTCCTTGGCATTACTCATAGCTTTACATAAAACAGTAATAGACGAAGAAGGACTTTTTGTGTTTGGTGAGTTGGGGCTTGATGGAAAGATTAAAACCTCTTCTATGCTTTTTCCTTTGGTGCTGTCTCTTAAAGAACAAGGGCTTATAAAAAGGGCTATTGTTCCTAAAGAGTCTATCTCGTATCTTTCTCACATAACGGGGGTAGATTTTATAGCTGTAGAAACTTTAAGAGAAGCCATAAAGATTGTGAAAAGTAAAAACTTTAAAGCCAATGTAGAAGCATTTTCTTATAAATCAGAAAGTTTTAGCATTGATAGTACAGCATATTTTTTTGAAAAAAAATATGAGAGAGATTTTTTAGATGTGAAAGGACAATCTGTAGCCAAAAGAGCCTCTCTTATAGCGGCAGCTGGTATGCATAATTTTTTGATGGAAGGCAATCCCGGATGTGGTAAAAGTATGATATCAAAACGCATTAAAGATATTTTACCCCCACTTTTTGAAGAAGAGATACTTTCCATAGCCAAACATCAATTCTTAGATGGTGTTACGCCGACCTTTTGCGCTTTGCGTCCCATAAGGTCACCACATCATACTGCTACATCTGCATCTATCTTTGGTGGAGGCTCATCTATGGCAAAAATTGGAGAAGTAGCACTTGCACACAAAGGCATACTATTTTTTGATGAGCTACCTCATTTCTCAAAATCTGTTCTTGAAGCACTTAGAGAACCCTTGCAAGACAAAAAAGTGCATATTGCAAGGGTCAATGCCAAGATAGAGTATGAGGCAGATATTATGTTTGTGGCAGCGCAAAACCCTTGCCCTTGTGGTAACCTTTTGTCTAAAGTAAAATCATGTCGTTGTTCTGAAGTGGAGATAAAACGTTATCAAAACAAGCTCTCTGACCCATTTTTAGACCGTATAGACATTTTTGTGCTGATGCAAGAGGTAAGAAGCGATGACAAGGGTGACATTACTTCTTTACAAATGCATGAAGCAGTAATAGAAGCTTTTAAAATACAAAAACATAGAGGACAGTTACGACTCAACGGTAAATTGACTGAAGAGGAAGTGGAGCGTTATTGTAAACTTTCAAAAGATGCCATAAAGGTTTTGGAATCTGCTATTGCTAAGTTTGCACTCTCACATAGAAGTATAGCTTCGGTTAAAAAGATTGGAAGGACTATTGCAGACTTAAACAAACATAAAGAGATTGAAAAAAGTGATATTTTAGAAGCATTGAGCTATAGAAGAAGAAAATAGT
>CAZEUM010000085.1:0-5431 GCA_964514765.1 uncultured Sulfurovum sp. | reverse complement strand
AAAAATTTATCATCGGAAAATGGTACGATGTCTTAGGCATCGAAAATAATCTTTATGAAAGATGGAGTTAATATGGACAATATTAGGCGTGCAATCTACCCAGGAACTTTTGACCCTGTAACTGTTGGTCATTTAAATATTATGAAACGTGCATGTAAAATGTTTGATGAAATCACTATAGCCGTGGCAAAAAGTGCTTCAAAAACACCTATGTTTACCTTAGAACAACGCATAGCAATGGTAGAGGTTGCAACAAAAGATTTTCCCAAAATAAAAGTTGTAGGATTTGAGGGACTACTTGTAGACCTCTCTAATAAACTTGATGCCAATATCATCATAAGGGGTCTTAGAGCTGTGAGTGACTTTGAGTATGAACTCCAAATGGGATATGCCAACTCTTCGCTTAAAAAAAACTTAGAGACTATTTTTCTTATGCCAAGTCTTGAATACTCTTATGTCTCTTCTTCAGTAGTGCGTTCCATTTTACCTTTTGATGGAAAAATAGACCACCTACTCCACCCCTCAGTACTTCAAATGATAAAAGCGTATAAAAAATAATGTACATACTCTTTGAAGGCATAGACACCTGTGGGAAAAGCACACAAATAGCACTACTTTTACAAAACCACCCTAACATCATTACCACACATGAGCCAGGAGGTACTGCTTTTGGCAAGCAAGCTAGAGAGATACTTCTCTCCGACTCATTAACTTCTAAACGTGCTGAACTGCTACTTTTTTTAGCTGACCGTGCAGAGCATTACCAAGAAATTATTGCACCTAATATAAATAAAGTCATCATCTCTGACCGTGGTTTCCTATCTGGCATAGGCTACGCACTTGCTAATGGTGACTTTGACTTTGAAGAGCTTGTAGCACTTAACAAGTTTGCACTTACTAATCACTTTCCAGATAAAATAATTTTATTTGTTAGCAATATAAAAACCTTAGAACAAAGAACCTCGCAAAAAGAGTTAGATGGTATAGAGTTACGTGGATTAGAGTACCTCATAACTGTACAGAAAAAAATGCAAGAGAGCTTAGAAAAATTAGACATTGACTACCTTGAAATTGATGCTACGGAAACCATAGAAAATATCCATCAATCTATTCTTACCTACTTAGAGCTATAATTACACAAATATTTTAGGGCAACAAAAAGGGATTACCCCTACAAGACGTAGGGGAACCCTTCATGCGTACCCAGACAATAAAGGCAATACACCATGATAAACCCTCTCAGAGGTATGAAAGACCTAACTTTTGATGACAGCCTACGTTTTGTACACATCATAAAAATAGCTACAAACATTGCTAAACGATACGGCTATGGCTACATAGAAACCCCTATACTAGAAGAGACTGCTTTGTTTAAACGCTCTGTAGGTGACAGTTCAGATATCGTAAGCAAAGAGATGTACCAGTTTAAAGACAAAGGTGGCAACGATGTGTGTATGCGTCCAGAGGGAACTGCTGGTGTGGTGCGTGCTTTTGTGCATGCGAAGCTCGACCGTCAGCCTATGAAGCAAAAATTTTACTACTATGGTCCTATGTTTCGTTATGAAAGACCACAAAAAGGTAGACTAAGAGAGTTTCATCAGTTTGCTTGTGAGAGTTTTGGTGAGGCTAGTGTATATGAAGATTTTACTATCATCACCATGATAAGCCAAATTTTTGAAGCACTAGGCATAGGCTTTGACCTTCAAATAAACTCCCTAGGTTGTACTGCTTGTATGCCACCATACAAAAAGAACCTAGTAAGTTTTTTAACAGATATCAAAGAAGAGCTTTGTGAAGACTGTAACAGACGCATAGGCTCAAACCCCATTAGAGTGCTTGACTGTAAAAACCAAACCTGCCAAAGTCTTTTAGTCAATTCTCCAAAGCTCATAAACAACCTTTGTGAGCTTTGTGACACAGACTTTAAAAAACTCACAGAGTTACTAGACAATGCAGACATCAAGTATGAAGTAGACACAAACTTAGTGCGTGGATTAGACTACTACAACAAAACTGCCTTTGAATTTGTTAGCAATAACATTGGTGCACAGTCTGCCATTGCAGGTGGTGGACGTTATGACAAACTTATAGAATTTTTAGATGGCAAAGCAACACCTGCTCTAGGTTTTGCCATAGGTATAGAACGTATTATGGAGCTTGTCAAAATGCCAGAAGTTACACGTGGGGGCATCTACATGGGTGCAATGGTGGAAGAAGCTGTAGAAAAACTATTTGAAATTGCTAAAGCAAAACGTTTAGAGACAAAAGTTACATTAGAGTACAACGCAAAAGGTTTCAAAAGCCACATGAAAGGTGCAGACAAAGTCTCTGCCCGTTATGTGGTACTTGTAGGGGAAGATGAGTTGGCTAATGGCACGTTGTGGATTAAGGACTTAGAGAATAAGGAAGAGAAGACTATTTTACTTGGCGAATTTTAATCAATTTCATGTCAGTTTGACATGTTTTTAATCAAAATGAAAAGTTTAAGATAAAATTGTGATGCAGTTCTGACAAGTTGTTTCAAACAACAGCTAGAACTGCTGTTTGAACTTCGAGTCAAATATTGACTGTGAAGGGTGGTGAGAATAATGAATGATATTATTTTCATACTAGCGATAATACTTGCCATCTTACGATGGTTAAGCTCTCGTTAAAAACACTAGAGAGAGGTAAAACTCTCTCTTCAAATGTATTTTAACATAAAATAAATTCTAACGCAACCACCTCAGCAAATCTTTACTCAATCTTTCCATAGCCATATTTGTAGCATATGCATACCCTTTAGCATCTATGCTAGGTGTAACTTGGGCATAAGAAAACCTTTTACTTTTCACTAACTTCCCTGTATCTGCATCAATCAATGTAAACTGTATAGAAATAATAGCATGAGACTCTTCCTTTCTTACCCTATGTTCAAAGGCAAAAATGTTGCTCTCTAGTCTATAATTTTCTTTAAGAGAACTGCTATCTGACAGTACAGCTTTAAAAAGTCTTGAATTTTCCAATACTTCTATAAAAGTACCTTGCAATAGGCTAAGCATATCGTTTGACCATTCAGAGTCTTGATATGTTCCATGCTCACTAATACTATATGAAAAGTTCATTTTTTGTGATATATACTCTCTTAAGCTTTGAGGGTGTGTCACTTTCACAATTTTATGACGGTAGGGACTTTTCTCTGTATTTATTACACTAGGTACATTTAGGCTATAAACTTTTAATACGGGAGCTTGAGTACACCCCAAAAAACCTAAACATATACCTAATACTATACTATATATTTTACTTCTTGTCATTCCCCTGGTCCCCTTCTTGATTTTCTAGACTTGAACAAAAGTTCATTTGGACTGTGGCTTAGTGATTTTGTCATATAGTTTAGTTGGCTTGAAAGTATTTGTATGTCTACCAGCAAAGGTGCAAGCATCTTTTTAAGATTATAGTCTCCTCTGTCTAAACTTTTTTCAAACTTTAGTATGACACGGTTAAAATTTTTACTGGTTTCAAAGAGTTTGTCTACTGTAGGTACTGTTACGTCTTTTATGGTTTTAAAGTCTGTTGTAGCCACTGTAAAATCTTGCTTAATTATAGCCATAGAGACCCTAAATTCTTTTAAAGTACTGTCAATCTCTTCCATAGATTCTATGGCTTTATGTTCTAGAATTTCGCCTGTCGCTGTAACTTTTTCTACATTATCTAGGATTTGGCTTACATTGTTTAGGTTTTTATCTGAAAGTAGTACCTCAGTATATGAAAGTAGATGATTAAGCTTTTCGCTCAAATCTCCCAAATCATCAGTTAAAGTAGAAAACAATGAAGGTTTAGATTGTATCAGAGGTATAACTGTATTACTAGCCAACAATGTTTTAGATTCATTGCTACCACCATATATTTCTATAGACAAAAGTCCTGTGACACCAAGCATTTTAGTAGAAGCAATCATGTCTTCTTTTATGGGTACATCTTGTTTGATATCTACAAAAACATTGATTATTTCTATATTATTGGGGTCAATACGTATTTTGGAGACACGTCCTATATTTACACCATGAAATTTAACATTTGAATTTTTCGATAAACCTGCAACAGAATCTTTCATGTCTATGCGGTACGTATAGTACTCTTCTTGTAGACCATATTTAGATAACCAAAAAGCAAACCAAAATACCCCTATACTAAATACAACAACAAAAAGACCGACTATCATGTAATTAACTTTGCTATACATCTTTTACCTTATGAGGAGTTCTAAATAATGGGTAACGCTCTTTTGTATAGTCATTTTTAAAAAATGATTCCACAAAGGGATGTTTAGATTGTAGCACATTTTCTAAGCTACCCTCTGCTACTACATGTTTGTCCGCTAAAACTGCCATACGGTCTACAATAGAAAAAATACTGTCAAGGTCATGGGTAATCATCACCACAGTAATGCCCAAAAGATCACGCAACTCTACAATGAGTGCATCAAAATTACGTGCTCCTATGGGGTCAAGCCCAGAAGTAGGCTCATCTAAAAAAAGTAATTTAGGCTCCATAGCTAAAGCACGGGCAAGTGCTGCACGTTTTACCATGCCCCCAGAAAGTTCTGAAGGGTACAATGCCCCAACGTAGGGTTCTAGCCCAACAAGTGCCAGCTTAGAGGCAACCAGTTTTTCTCTTAAGCTTTCAGAAATGTTTGTAAACTCTTTAAGCTGAATGGCTACATTTTCTGCAATGGTCAAGGAAGAATACAAAGCACCAAACTGAAATAAAACACCCCAGTCTCTGCGTAATGCTTGTGCCTCTTTAAAAGCAATGTTTTGCAAAGGAGTACCCAAAACAATCACTCCTCCTTCCGTGGGTTCTAAAAGCATAATCATCTCTTTCATTAGTACTGATTTACCAGAACCACTTTCACCTAATATGCCGTAAATCTCATTTTTATTGATGTGTAAATTTACCCCATCATGAATGGTTCTATCTGCAAACTTTGTTACAATGCCTTCTACTTTAATCACGATACTCATAAACCTAGCTCCGTAAAAATTACTGAAAAAAGTGCATTAAAAGCAATAACTAAAAAGATAGAATTAACTACAGAAGCTGTAGTATGTTTCCCTATGCTCTCTGTATTGTTAGAGACTTGAAAACCTCTAAAACACCCTACTGCTACGATGATAAAAGCAAATACAGGTCCTTTAATCATTCCTAAAATAAAATGTTTTACTTCTAATACTTCATGTAACCTGTTTATAAATTGCAACATAGAGATATCTAATGCCATTTTAGCTGCCACCATTCCACCAAATATACCAAGTAGACTAGAAAAAAAGATGAGTAAGGGCAAGGCAATCATAAGGGCAATCATTCGTGGTAAGACCAAGAACATATAAGGGTCAAAGCCCATGGTTTTCATCGCCGAAATTTCTTCGGTAATTTTCATAGCACCTAT
>CAZEUM010000084.1:0-5633 GCA_964514765.1 uncultured Sulfurovum sp. | reverse complement strand
GACCACGGATGTTTATTCTTTTTCCATCTTGTGCTTGTTTACTTGAATTACGACGCAAGAAAATACCAAAAGGTGCTAAAAAATCCCGTGTGGTAGCTGAACAGTCACGACACTCATAACTGCCTCCCCAACCGTAAGGTTCACCGTAAAACTCACGGGCTAAATTTGCTACATTTTTGGCTGTAAAGGCTAAAGGTTTTTTTGCAAGCATATTGTTACTTGCTGCAATCACTTTTTGTATGTTTGCATGTCCTTTGGAATTGCGTGAGGCTACTAAATAATGTTTTCCGTTCTTGGCTATGGGAAACAGTGCACCTAGCTTGACTAGAGAAATAGGTTTTTTCTTGTTGTAGAGTCTAAGGTTATCTTTGATGGTTATAGCATAGCTATTATTTTTAAATGTGCTAATAAATTTTTTATTTACTAGGGCTAAATCTGATATTTTAATCCAACCAAAAGAGTAAGATGCTTGCACAAAAGCCCACTTTTTATCTTTAGAATAATGTGAAATAATGAGAGGTATGTTTATGTGTAAAGCCGAGTTTTGATTGTAGTCAAAAGGAAACCCTTCACCTGTTTTTTTAGGGTCTCTGTAAAATGCAGCAGAAGTAGGGAGTGCTTTGATATCGGTACGACGTATAGTAATTGCTTTATATTTTTTACTATTAATATACCTATATTGTGCATTTTTTATCCATCTATTGTAAGTATATGGGCGTATAATAGAACCTTTCTCTCTGTATATAGGTTTTTTTCTGATAAAACGTACTTCCCAGCCAAAATCTTTTTTTGGTATGTCTAATTTACTTATAGTCCATGGTTTAAAATATTTTTTATTAAACTCATAATCTAGTTTTTTTTGTGCTTTTTTTGAAAAAGGTTTGATTTGATTGGCATAATAAGCAGGATCTTGGGGGATATGTTTCATATCTGCTACTTTATGTCTTGGCATACGGTCTATCTTACTTTTTACACGTTTGCTTTCTTGAAGCGTATAGGCTGCTTCGATGCTAGAGAAAGAAAAAAAAAGTAGAAAGGTTAAGGTTAGTTTTCTATACATAAGTAAGTTCTTTTTATATAATAATAAACTAGTTCGGTTAATGGTTGGTATATTGAGAAAGGTTTGAATAAATAAGGAAGCTATGCTGTCCCTATTTTAAAAAAGGGATTGAGTAGGGACAGCATGTTGCTAATACAACGAAATATTATAGCCTAAGTAGTATTAATCCAATGTTAATTTTATAATAATTATAAAAAATATTAATCTTTTTTAGTACTATCTTTTTGTTTTTTTTTACGTGCATACTTTTCACTATGCACAGAGCTTATCCATAGTCGGTTAAGCAGTACATAGATGAGTCCAGTCACTATAATAGAATAAAATGCAGTCCCTACATAAAGAGGCACAAATATATCTCCAATGTTGTTAGAAAACCATTCTACTGTCAGTTCAATGTCGTGAATGCCTTCTTTTTCTAAAATAAAGTTTCCTGTTAGGTATTCCATATAGTACATGAAAGGCATGGTAAAAGGGTTACTTAGCCATACCATGGTGATGGCAATAGGTACGTTGAAACGTATAAACGGTATCATGGCTATAACCGCCAGCATCTGCATAGGCATAGGGATGAAAGCCCAAAAAAGTCCTATAGCAACACCTCTTGTAACCATTCTTCTGTTTACAGAAAGGTAAGCTTTGGGTAATTTATATTTTTCTAAAAATGCATCTATTTTAGATGTACCTGATGATTTTTTCTTAAAAACTTTTCGTATCATTTCAATCCATAACTATATTTATTATATAATTAGTATAATATTATAGAGCTTTAAACCCCCTTTTTATGATGTTTTGTGTAAAATACACCTCATAAATAACTACAAAAGGTACACAATGAGTGGATATATGATTTTTTCTGGAACTGCAAACCCTGAACTCTCTGAAGAGATAGCCAAATATTTGGAAATGCCACTTTCCCAAGCAAATATAAACCGTTTTTCCGATGGTGAGATAAATGTGAAAATTTCAGAATCGGTACGGGGTAAAGATGTTTTTATTATACAGCCTACTTCTGCACCCACCAATGATAACCTCATGGAACTACTCATCATGACTGATGCATTAAAGCGTTCTTCTGCCAAATCTATTACTGCTGTTGTGCCATACTATGGCTATGCAAGACAAGACAGAAAAGCAGCACCACGTGTACCAATTACTGCAAAACTCGTAGCAAACCTCATGGAAACTGCGGGTATTACACGTATGGTAACAGTTGATTTACATGCCTCTCAAATTCAAGGTTTTTTCGATATTCCTGTAGACAACCTTTATGGTGCTATTTTGTTTATGGATTATATTCGTGCTAAAAACTTTGAAAATCCAGTGATTGCTTCTCCCGATATAGGTGGTGTAGCAAGGGCAAGATATTTTGCAAATAAACTGGGTTTAGATATGGTCATCGTAGATAAACGTCGTGAAAAAGCCAATGAATCTGAAGTGATGAATATCATTGGTGATGTAAAAGGTAAAGACATTATCTTGATTGATGATATGGTTGATACTGCAGGGACGATGGTCAAAGCCGCTTCAGCACTTAAAAAACTAGGGGCTAACTCAGTCATGGCCTGTTGTACCCACCCTGTACTTTCAGGACCTGCTTATGAACGTATAGAAAATGGTGAACTTGATGAACTGGTTGTTACGAATACCATCCCTATGGATCAAAAATGTTCTAAAATTAAAATGCTTTCAACTGCTTCTATGTTAGGTGAAGTCATACGAAGAGTACACAACAATGAAAGTGTAAATTCACTTTTTGAATCTAATACATAAAAATATAAGAAGAAATCACATTTTAAAGTGTGCATCAAGCAACAAGGACATAAATGGCTAAGGCAGTAGCACAAAAAAACATTCGTAACTTTTCTATCATTGCACATATAGATCATGGGAAGTCTACACTTGCAGACCGTATCATACAAGAATGTGGAGCAGTCTCAGATAGGCAAATGTCTGCACAAGTAATGGATACGATGGACATAGAAAAAGAACGTGGTATTACCATTAAGGCACAGTCTGTACGACTTGAATATGAAAAAGATGGCGAAGCTTATGTATTAAACCTTATTGACACCCCAGGTCATGTTGATTTTTCTTATGAAGTGAGCCGTTCCTTGGCATCAAGTGATGGTGCATTGCTCATTGTTGACGCTGCTCAAGGGGTTGAAGCACAGACCATAGCCAATGTCTACATTGCCATAGAAAACGATTTGGAACTCATGCCTGTAGTGAACAAGATAGACCTTCCTGCTGCTGACCCTGATAGGGTACTGTCTGAACTTGAAGAAGCCATAGGTATTGATGCTACAGAACATAACCTTGTTTCTGCCAAAACAGGTGAGGGCATAGCAGCGCTTGTCGATAGTATAGTAGAACGCATTCCTGCACCTTTGGGAGATGAAGAAGCACCACTTAAAGCACTCATCTATGACTCATGGTTCGATAACTATATGGGTGCTTTAGCCCTTATACGTGTATTTGATGGCAAGATTAGCAAAGGTCAAATAGCCAAAGTGATGGGAACAAAAGATGAGCATCAGGTACTAAGTCTTATGTATCCCAACCCTGTATCACCCATTAAAACAGATGAAATTCGTACAGGTGAAATTGGCATTGTAGTGATGGGTCTTAAAACTGTAGATTCTCTTAAAGTAGGTGATACAATTACCGATTCTAAAAATCCTACAGCAGAGGTAATTGATGGTTTTGAACCAGCTAAACCTTTCGTTTTTGCAGGTATTTACACCATAGATACAGATAAGTTTGAAGACCTAAGAGATGCCCTCAATAAGCTTAAACTTAATGATTCTTCTCTTAGTTTTGAGCCTGAAAGTTCCATGGCATTAGGTTCTGGTTTTAGAACAGGTTTTCTTGGTATGCTACACATGGAAGTAGTAAAAGAGCGTTTGGAGCGTGAATTCAACTTAGAGCTTATTGCTACAGCGCCTACAGTTGTGTACAAAATTAAACAAACAAATGGTGAAGAATTTGAGATACAAAACCCTTCAGAACTACCTGAACCACAAAAGATAGATAGTATTTTTGAACCTTATGTAAAAGCAACTATTTTAACTCCACAAGAATACCTAGGAAGTCTTATCAAACTTTTGAATGACCGTCGTGGTATACAAATAAAGATGGATTACCTCAATGAGACACGGGTACTTTTGGAGTATGACATTCCTATGAATGAGATTGTCTTAGACTTTTATGACAAATTAAAGTCTCTTACTAAAGGCTACGCAAGTTTTGACTATGAACCTATAGGGTTTAGAAAAGGTAATCTTGCGAAGCTTGACATACGTGTGGCAGGAGATGTGGTAGATTCACTTTCCATCATTGTACCAGAAGAAAAAGCACGTACACGTGGACTTGCTTTTGTGGCACAGCTCAAGGAACTAATCCCCAGACAACTTTTTGAAGTAGCCATTCAAGCTAGCATAGGAAACAATATCATTGCACGAAGCACTGTAAAATCTATGGGTAAAAATGTGACGGCAAAATGTTATGGCGGAGACATTACACGTAAAAGAAAGCTTTTAGAGAAACAAAAAGCAGGTAAAAAACGTATGAAATCCATAGGTAGAGTGCAGGTACCACAGGAAGCATTTATGGCTGTTTTAAAGCTAGATAGTTAATGACCCTCATACCTGTCGAAATGGATAAAAAAACAATTGCCCATCGTTTTAGAAAAGCAGATTCTTTTGCATTTCTTGACCAAGGGCAAATTATTGTGCAAGAAAATCCACATAAAACTTCTAAATCCACAGAATTTTTTGAGTATTTAAAAACCTTAGGTATAGATACCCTTTATGTAAAAGAATTAGGCTACAAAACACTGTTGAAACTTTTAGAAATGAACGTAGAGGTATTTTTAGTTAAAGAAGCAGTAAAATGGAATCAAATTAAAGCCAATCCACTTTTGTTACTAGATAAAGAGAATGCTAAAATACATTGTTCTTTGGGGCATAACAAAAAAGAAAGTCACTAATGGGTTGGGAAATACATTTACACATAGTAGCAGCCATTGCATGGATTGGTGGTGCTTTTTTTATGTTTTTGTTGGGTGTAAGCCTTAGAAAAAAAGAAGATCAGGAAGCTGTTTATCCAATTATTGGACCTATATACGGTTATTTTGAAACTGCTGCACTTATAATATTGCTTTTTACAGGCTATACGATGATAAACAATAATGGATTACTAGACATACTTTTCTCCAATGTCACTAATGAGGCAATAGACTCTTTACGTACAAAACTTTATATTGTATCGGTGATAGTTGTGTTTACTGTCATACACATGACCATAAGCATGATGACATTACATACAATAAAAACCCCTTTACAACGTTTGCTATCAAGAGGTTCATCTATGGGTATCTTTCTTTTAAACCTTGTTGTCTTACATTACGCAATAGTATTAAGAGATATTCTTTAAGAGATATTCTTGAAAATACATTTCTGTACAATTTAAAGATACTTTTTGATGTATATAAAAAACAATTAATCATTTTTTATATACTTATATGTTTAGTCCCAAAATCTCATGGAGTCAGCTATAATTTCCTAAAAGGAGT
>CAZEUM010000083.1:0-5670 GCA_964514765.1 uncultured Sulfurovum sp. | reverse complement strand
TTTTAAATGATTCACTCATGCTTGTAACAGCACTAAACCCACACATAGGGTATGAGAATGCAGCAATTATTGCTAAGACTGCACATAAAAATGGTACAACATTAAAAGAAGAAGCCATGGCATTAGGCTTTATGAGTGAAGAAGATTTTGACAAAAATGTGAAACCAAAAGAGATGATAGCCGCCAAGGCTTAAAAGCCAGTGCAAGTGAGAAACTAAATTTCGAATCGTATAAAGCCTAGTCTCTTTTCTTTGTGCTGTGTAGATACATAGCACATACATGTAAAACTCTCCTATACCTTATCTATTTAATCAAAAAATCTCTCTAAACTTGTATAATGTATGCATTATAAATAAGGAGTACTAATGAATGTTCATGAGTATCAGGCAAAACAAATTTTTGCTAAGTATGGTGTACCCACACCAAAAGGTATAATGGTTGAGAGTGTAAAAGACGCAGTAATTGCAGCACAAGAGCTTGGTGGCCCAGTATGGGTTGTTAAAGCACAAATCCATGCAGGTGGACGTGGTCTTGGTGGTGGAGTTAAACTTGCTAAGAGTATTGAAGAAGTAGAAGTTTTAGCCACTGAAATTCTTGGCATGACTCTTGTAACGCATCAAACTGATGCTGCAGGTAAATTGGTTCAAAAACTCTACATTGAAGATGGTGCAGACATTAAAGACGAGTTTTATCTTTCCGTGGTACTTGATAGAAAGCTAGAAATGCCTTTAATTATGGCTTCTACTGAAGGTGGGATGAACATTGAAGATGTTGCAGAAAATACACCAGAAAAAATAATCACAATTGCTGTGGATCCTGCTATAGGTTTCCAAGGTTTTCATGGAAGAGAGTTAGCATTTGGTCTTGGTATTACAGATAAAGCTGAACAAAAAAAGATTATCTCTTTTGCACAAAAACTCTTTACACTTTACATGGAACTAGATGCTGAGATGATTGAAATAAATCCTCTAGTAAGAACGGGTTCAGGTGAATTTTTAGCACTAGATGGAAAAATGGGCTTCGATAACTCTGCACTTGGTCGCCAACCAGAAATTTTTGCTATGAGAGATTTGACAGAAGAAGATGCAGATGAAGTTGAAGCTTCTCATTATGGTCTTTCTTATGTTGCACTTGATGGAGAAATAGGCTGTATGGTAAATGGTGCAGGTCTTGCAATGGGTACTATGGATACCATTAACTACATGGGTGGAACACCTGCAAACTTCCTAGATGTGGGTGGTTCTGCAAATGCTGAAACTGTTGCAAAAGGCTTTGAGATTATCCTTAAAAATCCTAATGTAAAAGCTATTTTTGTAAACATTTTTGGTGGTATTGTCAGATGTGACAGAATTGCAAATGGTATTATAGAAGCAACGAAGATAACAGATATTAATGTACCTGTTATTGTCCGTCTTGATGGAACAAATGCTCCTGAAGCATCTGAGATTCTTAAGAATGCAAACATCTCTAATTTGATTGTTGCTACAGATTTAGGTGATGGTGCTGCAAAGTCAGTAGCTGCTGCAAAGGGGAATAGTTAATGTCAATTTTAGTAAATAAAGATACAAAAGTAATCGTTCAAGGTTTTACAGGAAAAGAAGGTTCTTTTCATGCTGAACAATGTTTAGACTATGGTACACAAATTGTGGGTGGTGTAACACCAAATAAAGGTGGGCAAACACACCTAGGCAAAGCAGTTTTCAATACAGTATCAGAGGCAGTAAAAACAACTGGAGCTACAGTTTCTATGATATTTGTTCCACCTGCATTTGTGGGTGATGCAGTTATGGAAGCAGCTGAGGCAGGCATTGAATTAGCAGTCATCATCACTGAAGGTGCACCTGTTAAAGACATGCAAATGGCTAAAGCTCATGCAACTAAACACGGCATGAAAACACTCGGACCAAACTGTCCAGGTATCATCACAGCAGATGAGTGTAAGATAGGAATTATGCCTGGTATGATTTTTAAAAAAGGTAGCGTTGGACTTATCTCTAAATCTGGTACTTTGACATACGAAGGTGCAAACCAAGTGGTTAAAGCTGGTTATGGCATTACTACAGCAGTTGGTATCGGTGGGGATCCTATTATCGGACTTTCATACAATCAACTTTTACCAATGTTTGAAGCCGATCCAGATACTAAATGTATTGTTATGATTGGTGAAATCGGTGGAGATCTTGAGATTCAAGCAGCTAAATTGATTAAAGAACAAATTACTAAACCTGTAGTTGCATTTATAGCAGGTCAAACTGCACCAGAAGGTAAAACCATGGGTCATGCAGGGGCTATCGTTTCTGGTTCTGCAGGGACTGCTAAGGAGAAAATGGAAGCACTTGAAGCTGTGGGCGTAAAGGTCGTAGTGTCTCCAGCAGACATAGGCAAAGCAGTAAAAGAAATCCTCGGGTAAGTCACTCTATCCGTCCCCTTATGGGATATCTAAGTAAAAAAATATTTACCGTGTAGGCACTTAAAATATGGATATTAGCTATGGACTAGGAGAAAAATAGATGTTTAATGCAGTTAATCGTCAAGGTACCTACACTACAAAGTATGATGATGCCATAGAAAAGTTTGCTACAGATGATTTGTTACCTTTGTGGGTGGCAGATATGGATTTGGCATCTCCTCTTTGTGTTCAAGAAACTTTAGTGCAACGTGCTAAACATCCTATTTATGGGTACACTGTATACCCACCAGCGTATTATGATGCAATTGAAAATTGGATGAAAAAACGTTTTGATTTTAGAATAGAAAAAGAGTGGATTGTGCCTTGTTATGGTGTAGTACCTTCCATGAATTTTGCCATAACTGCTTTTTCCGATGAGGCTGATAGTATCATCATCCAAACACCTATTTACCCTCCATTCTCATCTTGCGTAAAATCAAAAAAAAGACTAGTACTTGACAATACACTTGTGTATACAGAGGGTACTTACAGTATAGACTTTGAAGACTTTGAAAACAAAGCAAAAGAGGCAAAGATTTTTTTACTCTGTTCTCCACACAACCCAAGTGGAAGGGCATGGAACAAAGATGAACTTGAAAAAATGATAGATATTTGTGTGGCTAATAATATGTTAATTATTTCAGATGAGATACATGCAGACATAGTGTATGAGAAAGTACATCATTCTGTAGGGTCTTTTGAAAAGATGATGTATCGTTGTATTATTCTCAATGCACCTTCTAAAACGTTTAATATCGCAGGACTCAATACTTCTTTTTCTATAATCCCAGACAGAGACTTAAGAGAGATGTATATGCAAGAGCAAAATAGGTCTGGTATTAGCAATGGAAATCCCTTTGGCATAGAAGCGTTAATCTCTGCTTATAATGAAGGAGGAGAATGGCTAGATGCACTTAAAGAACATTTATCTTCCAACATTTTGTACGTGAAGCAATTTCTGATAGAACATCAAATTCCCATAGTACCCGTAGAAACAGAAGCCACATTTTTAATGTGGCTTGATTGTAAAGATTTGGGTTTCTCACATGAAGCATTGCTAGATTTTTTTATTTACGATGCAAAGTTGGGCTTGAATGATGGAAAAAGTTTTGGAAAAGCAGGGATAGGCTTTATGCGTTTAAACATAGGCACATCAAAAGAAGTATTAAATGAAGCAATGACACGATTATTGACTGCTTATAGGGACAAAATGTGAAACATCTAGTATTTATATATTTACTATGTTCTCTTTGGCTTTATGCCTTACCTGGAACTATAAATAAGCAGATACGAAAGTTGGGCATTGCACAACAAGATATAAGTATTTACATTAAAGAAGCAGGGAATGGTGGAAAAGTCATTGCTTCTCTTAATGCAGGGAAAACACGTATACCTGCTTCTGTCATAAAGGTATTGACTACCTATGCCGCTGTGTTAAAATTAGGGTTTTCTTACCGTTGGCCTACAAAATTTTATAGCACAGGAAATATTAAAAAAGGTGTCTTATACGGCGATTTACTTGTTAAAGGTTTTGGTGACCCAACGCTTAATGGCAAAGACTTAAACAAGATAGTAGCTTCCATAAAAGCAAAAGGTATTCGCCGAATTACAGGCAATATTGTCATAGATAGGTCTTATTTTAAAGTAGGTACTAAGAATACTTCTGGTTTTGATAAATATACTTACAGTCCCTATAATGCCATGCCTGATGCCATGATGTTCAATGAACGTATTAGCACTGTCTGTGTGACTCCAAACAAAAAATCTGTTTACAAAAAAAATTCAGATGGTGGTTATAAGGTTGTCAACCAGCTCAAATATGTCAATAAGCCATGCAAAGGAAGATATTCTTGGCCAGGTGTCAAGATAACCCATAGCCAATCTATACCTACTGTGATTTTAAAAGGGAGTATCTCGAAACGTTGTGGAAAACGAAATATTTGTAATGTTTTGACAAAACCGTATGAGTCATTTTATTATGCACTTAAAGAAAAACTTCGTGTCAAAGGTATAAAAGTATCAGGTAGTTTAGTTTTAAAAAAAATACCTAAAAATGCAAAAAATCTTTTTACCCATTATTCGGATTCTTTAGAAAAAATTGTGTCCAAAACAGCCAAGAAGAGTAATAACCTCTATGCCCGTCACCTCTTACTTCTTTTGGGAGCAAAAGTATATGGTGCACCAGCAACTGTGCAAAAAGGAAGAGATGCCGTCGTCAAAATACTGCGTTCAAAAGGTGCACTGGGGTATGGTACACTGATGCTAGACAATGGCTCAGGTCTTTCACGTATAGCAAAAATAACAGCAAAAAACTTGGCAGATATGTATGACAACGCTTATGACCGTTATGGCTCAAGATGGATGAAAACACTTTCCATTGCAGGGGTAGATGGTACTATAAAAAGGCGTTTTAGGCATACCGTGGTAAAAAACCGTGCGTGGATGAAAACAGGTACAGTACGACGTGTAAAAAACATAGGAGGCTATGTAAAAAATAAAAAAGGGAAGCTTTACACGGTAGTGATACTTGTTAACAGTCCCAAGTCAAGATTTCATGGGGCAAAACTTCAAAATGAGATTATGAAATGGTTGGTAAAAACCACAGCAAAACCAAGTAAGAAATCTTCCAGACATTTACTAAAAACTTCAAAGCCAAGTAGCACAAAGCAACAAACTTCAAATAGTAATATTCAAAATGTTTTCTCACAGCTTGAGACACACAATCCGCAAAGGTATTATGTGCAAGTAGGTTCTTTTGTTACATTACCAAATAAGCTCTATCTTCAAAAAATAGAAGCATTAAACTTACGTTACTCTGTACGACATACAAATAAATACAAAGTACTAGTAGGTGCTTACAGTGACAAATCTGATGCCCTAAAAGCTTTAGAAAAGGTACGAAAATATGTTAATAATAGGGCGTTTATTGTCAAGTTGTAGTACAATATTTGTAGATTTAAGCCTCTCTAGGCGGTAGTAAAACTCTCATTATAGATATGAACTTTATACGGAATATAAAATAAAAATAGTTAGCTGTTATCATGCAAACTAACTAATTTTTACTATAATTTTCCAAATTTATAGGAGAGATAAAAATATTTTATGATTTTTTACAACTATGTTAGGCGGATATGACAACCCTTATCGCATCATATAAGAAACTTTTATATAAGGCGAATTCGCATACCAAGCGAATACCCTAACTAAAAATTGATTGTCGT
>CAZEUM010000082.1:0-5676 GCA_964514765.1 uncultured Sulfurovum sp. | reverse complement strand
TCATAGTTACCTTTTTCAAAAAGAATCTATAGAAAAACTAAGTCTAGAAAATCGTGTTTTACGTAAACGTCTTTTGACACAAATACACTATATTGAAGAGGTAAAAAATATTTATGAGGTACTTCCTGATTTAAACCAGCTACCTATTGAAAATATTTCTATTGTGGAAACCATCTCTTATATAAAGCTCAACAGTTTTTCTAAAATTATACTAACAAAACCAAAAAACTTAAAAGAAAACAAATTGTATGGGCTTATACAAAATCGAGTGGTAGCTGGCATAGCAAAGCTTAAAAATAATCAACTTTTTGGCTACCTCACCTCAGATGAAAAATGTCGTTTTTCTGTTTTTATAGGAGAAGAAAAAGCACCAGGTATTGCCATAGGTGTAGAAAAAAATCATATGCTCATCAAATTTATACCCAAGTGGCATAACATAACTGTGGATGATAAAGTAATTACTTCAGGACTAGACTCAATATTTTTTGCAAATATCCCTGTAGGCATTGTGACTAAAGTTGAGGTACAAAGTGCCTATACCGTTGCTCATATTAAAACCTACAGTGACATCTTCCATCCTAAAACTTTTTTTCTTATAAGTGATGCAAATGCAAGGCTTATGGAAGGCTTTGACAGTAACTCAATGCAGTATGTTAAAAATTACGGTACACCTGACATTAATTTCACAGAAGTCAATACTACAGAAATTAATGCTACAGAAGTCAACGCTACTGTGTTTGAGACAGAAGACCTTAATGCAACTATTACTCCTGTATCTAGTATTCCTAGTAGAATTGATCAAACACAGGAAGATGTAATAGAACCAGAAGAGAAAAATGAAAGTATAGAAGCAGACCCACCCTTAGAAAAAGTTAAAAAACCTAGGAAAGTTAAAAAGCGTCAAGTAGACCGAAGTACTTTAGACCTTTTTTAGCTTAGTAAAAAGCACTTAAAGCGACTTTTATTTAAGGGTGCTTTTGGACTATTTTAGCTACAATTTTAAAGAAAAAATCAAGGGTATATCTCCATGCCAAAACGCACAGACATCAACACTGTTTTACTTATCGGTTCAGGTCCAATTGTTATTGGTCAAGCTTGTGAATTTGATTATTCTGGTACACAAGCAGCAAAAACACTTAAAGAATTAGGCTATAGAGTTGTTCTCATCAACTCAAACCCAGCTACAATCATGACAGACCCTGAATTTGCTGATCGTACGTATATTGAGCCTATTACCCCTGAAATCATCTCTAAAATCATCCAATTAGAAAAGGTTGATGCTATTTTACCTACTATGGGTGGGCAAACAGCACTTAATGTTGCTATGGATATGGATAAGGCAGGCATGCTTGAAGGCATCGAATTTTTAGGTGCTAATCCTGCTGCTATTAGAAAAGGTGAAGACAGGAAAGAATTCAAAGAAGCCATGCTAAAAATTGGTATGGATTTGCCTATCTCTCAATATGCTTACAATATGGATGAAGCATTAGATGCTACAAAAAATATAGGTTTTCCACTCATCATTCGTGCATCATTTACTATGGCAGGTGCAGGTTCAGGCGTGGCGTACAATATGGATGAATATAAAGATATTGTCAAGGGTGGTCTTGAAGCCTCTCCTATCTCTGAAATTCTAGTTGAAGAATCACTGCTTGGATGGAAAGAGTATGAGATGGAAGTCATACGTGACAGAAAAGACAACTGTATTATTGTCTGTTCTATTGAAAACTTTGATCCTATGGGTGTACATACAGGAGATTCCATTACCATTGCTCCTGCCCTTACACTCACGGACAAAGAGTATCAAAATATGAGAGATGCTTCGTTTAAAATATTGCGTGAAGTAGGTGTAGATACAGGTGGCTCAAACGTACAGTTTTCCATCAATCCCGATACTGGACGTATGATTGTCATCGAGATGAACCCTAGAGTAAGTCGTTCTTCAGCACTGGCTTCTAAAGCAACGGGTTACCCTATTGCTAAAGTGGCTACACTTTTAGCCGTTGGATTTACACTAGATGAGATTAGCAATGACATCACAGGTACAACGGCATCATTTGAACCTGTTATTGATTACATCGTCACAAAACTTCCAAGATTTACTTTTGAAAAATTCCCAATGGCAAACTCTACACTCTCTACAGCAATGAAGTCTGTAGGTGAAGTCATGAGTATTGGTCGTACCTTTAAAGAGTCTTTTCAAAAAGCACTCTGTTCTCTTGAAACAGGGCTTACAGGTTTTAATGCCATCAAATGTGATGAAGATGAACTACATCGTGAGATACGTCGTCCAAATGAAAATCGTATGCTTTATGTTTTTGAAGGACTTAGGCGTGGTATGAGTGTAGATGATATTTTTGATATTTGTAAAATAGACAGATGGTTTTTGTACCAACTTGAAGAACTTTCTCTTCGTGAAAAAGAGATAGACATTGCCCTACTTTCAAATGCTACACGACTGCGTGAAGTTAAATCTGAAGGTTTTTCAGATGAAATGATTGCTACACTTATTAATGCAAAAGAAGGTTTAGCACTCACGCAAAATGATATTTACAATGCTAGAGAGAAAATGTCCGTACAACTTGAGTACAATGAGGTAGATACCTGTGCAGCAGAGTTTAAAGCCCTAACTCCCTACCTATATTCAACTACAAACATCACTAAACTTCCACAAAAGGCAAAAGCCGCTACAAGTGATGCAAGTAAAGGCAAAAATGTAAACAACGACAAGAAAGTACTTGTTATTGGTGGTGGGCCAAATAGAATTGGTCAAGGTATAGAGTTTGATTACTGTTGTGTACATGCAGCTTTTGCACTAAAAGACATGGGTGTCAAATCAATTATGTACAACTGTAACCCTGAAACGGTTTCAACAGATTATGATACTTCTGATATCTTATACTTTGAGCCTATTGACTTTGAACATATTAGAAACGTTATTGACATAGAAAAACCTGATGGGGTCATCGTCCATTTTGGTGGACAAACACCACTTAAACTGGCTAAAAATCTTACTGCCATTGGTGCAAAAATTTCAGGAACTACAGCTAAAGTTATTGACCTTGCTGAAGACAGAGAGCTTTTTTCTGCATTTATTAATAATCTTGGACTTAAACAGCCTGAAAATGGTACAGTAATTGCCAAAGATGAAGCCATTGCAGTAGCAAGTCGCATTGGATACCCTGTGCTTGTACGTCCATCTTTTGTACTTGGTGGGCGTGGTATGAAAACCGTATATAGCGATGATGAGTTAAGACAATACATGGATGAAGCTGTCTCTGTTTCTCATGATGCCCCTGTACTTATAGACAAATTTCTTGACAATGCCATTGAACTAGATGTTGATGCTATATGTGATGGTAAAGAGGTGTATATTGGTTCTGTGATGCAGCACATTGAAGAAGCGGGCATACACTCTGGTGACTCAGCTTGTTCCCTGCCTCCTATGTCTATCTCAGAAGCACTGCAAGAAGAAGTAAAAAGACAAACAGCAGAGATTGCACTTGGTTTAGGCGTGGTAGGTCTGATGAATATTCAGTACGCTATTCATAAAAATGAGATTTATCTCATAGAAGTAAATCCTAGAGCTTCAAGAACCGTACCTTTTGTTTCAAAAGCAACAGGTGTGCCTCTTGCAAAAGTAGCAACACGTGTGATGATACAAGGTGATTTGAGAGAAGCATTAAAGTTCTATGACACTTTTAATGTTGTCAATTTCGATAAAAAAATTATGGAGCCTCGTCTTAAAGGTCATGTTGCAGTAAAAGAAGCTGTTTTCCCTTTCAATAAATTACCAGGATCTGACCTTATCTTAGGTCCTGAAATGAAATCTACAGGTGAAGTAATGGGCATATCAGATACCTTTGGTATCTCTTTTGCCAAAAGTCAATTTGCTTCTAAAAACAACATTCCACTTGAAGGTAAACTCTTCATTTCACTCACCCAAGGTGACAAAGAACATGCTGGAGAAATTGGTAGCATGTTTACAGATTTGGGTTTTGAGATTGTAGCAACTTCAGGTACCCATGCAGCACTTCAAGTTGCGGGTGTTACTTCAACCAAAGTTTTAAAGATTTCAGAAGGTCGTCCTAATATTGATGATATGATAAAAAATGAAGAAATAGCCATAGCCATAAATACTTCTGATAATGCAGGAAGTAAAACTGATGCTAGAACGATCAGACAATCGGTACTTTCAAATAATGTAGCTTATTTTACAACTATATCAGCTGCAAAAGCAACAGCGGCTGCCATCAAAGAACTTAAAGCTACTAATGGAGAACTTGTCCCTAAAGCATTACAAGACTATTTAGCATAGATTTTTTTAAATCTATAGCTAGGACTTGAAAATCTCTTATATTCTATCCAGGTATGCCATCTACTCTAGGTGATAACAACCATTTAAAATAGATTTTAATATATATGACAAAAGGCAAGGCCCAAACCATTGCAGAAGCCATATAGAGCGTAGAACTGTACTCTGGGTAAAATGCTACAGAAGTTCTCATAAGCGTTGCTAAGAGTATGAGGAATACACTAAAACAAACCCAGTTATTTCTTTCTTTACTTATATCCCTACCTGTGTGTACTGTAGTGACTGTTATCATCACTAGGTAAAATGAAAGTGTCCATGCCCCTGATGTCAGCACATGCAGAAAATCATTATTGTTGTATTGCATCCCTGTAAGATAATTGTAGCCCATAAGTCCATATCCTATAGCTATAAGTATAGGTACGGTTATAAGCGCTCGTATGAGTCTTTTACCTAAGAGATTTTCCTCATCATAAGCTATAAAATCATTGAGTATAGCAAGTGCAGCAGCAGCTGTTCCTAAACCTATCCAACCTAAGACTTTATTGCCAGGAAAGAAAAATTCTACAGCAGTAAACAGTGCTATCATAAAAATAGCCAAGTTATATGCAGGGGGACGTGCTACAAATATTTCTTCGTTTTTGGCTTCATGCTCTATGATTTCATTGGTGGCTTCCATATTTACTCTTCTGATGGCTAAGAGTGTAAGTACTAAGAAAACACCTACTGCTACTTTGAGGACTTCCAAAGGGTTAGTGTCAAACAATCCCAACACGCTAAGATAGAACCACACCTGTATTATCTGTATGACTACAAAAGCATAGGCAATACTTACATGACGTTTTGCAGGGTCTTTAAATATAGGTTTGATGACCAAAAGTGTTAGCCAAATATAAAGTGATACATTAATGAACATGGCAGGGTAAGGTGTAAGAAAATCCATAAACCAAAATGCAACACGACCAGAAACCCAAAATAACATAAGATTACGCAAAGGTTTGCCTACTACAGGTACAGTCCCTGGGAAAAGTTCTGGAGCACCTGTAAAGATAAATGCAGCCATCCCTAAAAAACCTACACCAAAAAGCATTTCATAGACATGCCAGGAAATAGTGTCTCCTATAAAAGGAAGCGGAATAACCCCAGAGAAATGAAGTCCCCATAAAAGAATAGAGAGTATCATATACGGAGCCATGAGTAAAAATGCAGGACGGAAACCATAAGCTAGATAGACAGGAATATCACCCTCAGGGTAGGACTCATAGTGCTTAGTTGCTGCCATTGTTAACTCCTTGCATTACTTTAACTTCAATTCAAATGTTTCCATAATTACTCTATCTGAAAGTAGTTTTGCTGTTTGTGCA
>CAZEUM010000081.1:0-5721 GCA_964514765.1 uncultured Sulfurovum sp. | reverse complement strand
TTAAACCACAATCTGGGTTTATCCACAGCTGTTCTTTTGGTAAGACTTCAAGAAGCAGTTTAATTTGTTCTACCATTTCTTCTACAGAAGGAATACGTGGAGAGTGAATGTCATAAACACCTGGTCCTACTTCTTGTTTGTATCCTACCTCTTTAAAGATTTTGAGTAACTCATTTCCTGAACGTGCAGTCTCAATGGAGATAACATCTGCATCCATAGCCTCAATGGTACGTATGATGTCGTTGAACTCAGAGTAACACATGTGGGTGTGTATTTGTGTCTCAATGTTAGCAGTACTTACAGAAATTTTAAAGTCTCTCACCGCCCACTTTTCATAGCCTTCTATGTTTTCAGCACGCAAAGGATAACCCTCTTTAAATGCAGCTTCATCCACTTGTATCATCTTAATGCCTGCTTTTTGTAGGTCATCTATCTCATCAGAGAGTGCTACTGCAATTTGTTTTGAGACATCTCCTCTTGCCATGTCATCACGTACAAATGACCAGTTTAGTATGGTAACGGGTCCTGTGAGCATACCTTTCATAATCTTAGATGTCTTAGATTGTGCATAGGTCATCCACTCTACTGTCATAGCTTTTGGACGGCTTATGTCTCCGTAGATGAATGGAGGTTTTACACAACGGCTTCCATAACTTTGTACCCAGCCATTTTGGCTAAATCCATAACCATCTAGTTGTTCTCCAAAATACTCTACCATGTCATTACGCTCTGGTTCACCGTGAACGAGTATCTCTAAACCACATTCTTCTTGGAAAGCTATGCAGTCATCGATGTAGTTTTTCATCTCTTTCTCATAGACCTCTTTAGATATAGCACCTTTTTTAAAGTCTGCTCTTGCTTTTCTTACCTCAGGTGTTTGAGGGAAAGAACCTATGGTAGTGGTGGCTAAATCTTTGTAGCCTAAAAGTTCTTTTTGTATTTTGATACGTGTTTCATAGTCAGCATCACGTTCTAGTTTTTTAAAGTTTTCTACTCTTTTTTGCACTTCTTTGTTGTGGATACGTGTAGAGTTTGCTCTAAGTACATTGGCATCTTTGTTTTCTTCTAGTAATTTTTCATCTGCTTGGCTTAGCTTTTCTTCAAAAAATACTTTAGAAACAAGTGATACTTCAGCCAATTTTTCAACAGCGTAAGAGAGCCAATTTTTAATCTCTGCATCCATTTTTTCTTCATATTTTAGTGTAAAAGGAGTATGCAAGAGTGAGCAAGAACTAGAGATGATGATGTTTTCTTTTTTTACATTTTGTGCTATGTTTTCTAAGAGTGTAGAAGTTTTTACAATGTCATTTTTCCAAATATTTCGACCGTCTACCACACCAGCGATGAGTTTTTTATTGCTATTTGCAATGTGTTCTAAACTCTCAACATTTTTCTCACCATGCAAAAAGTCAAGTCCAATTCCCCAAATAGGCGTATGTACAAGCACTTTTGTCGCTTCATTTGAGTGTTCAAAATACGTGCTAACAATAATGTCTATGTTCTCAGATACTGCACAAAGTGCATCATAACAAGGTTTAATGAGACTCAATACTTTTGGTTCTACACCTTTGACAAAGATAGGCTCATCTATTTGTACGCTTACTGTGTCGTCTAATGTGCTTATCTCTGCTAAAAGTGCTTTGTATATAGGTAGTATTTTATTAAAGAGTTCATAGCTGTCACCTCTGTCTACTCTTTTTGAAAGTCCTAAGAAAGTAATGGGTCCGATGAGGTTTATTTTTGTTTTTATGCATAGTGCTTTTGCTTCTTTGTATTCATTTAAAATTTTGCTAGCGTTTAGTGTATAGCTATCTTCTAATGAAAGTTCTGGCACAATGTAGTGGTAGTTTGTGTTAAACCATTTTGTCATCTCCATGGCTACGGCTTCTTTATTACCACGAGCCATAGAAAAGTATAGCTCTTCATCTTTCAAAGCTTTAAAACGTGCAGGGATTGCACCTAGCATAATGGCAGTGTCTAATACGTTGTCATAAAGCGAAAAATCATTAGATGCGATGAAGTCTATGCCTGCATCTTTTTGGTAACCCCAGTGTCTAGCTTTGAGCTCTGAGGCAACTTTTTCTACTTCTTTAAATACTACTTTTTTAGCCCAAAATAGCTCCAATACTTTTTTTAATTCTCTTTGTTCCCCAATACGTGGAAACCCTACGATGTAATTTTTTGACATGATTCTTCCTTTTTCATACATAAATAAATGATGAAAACCAAAACTGTAGGGTAGAGTACCCTACAGATACTTGGTTAAATGAATGTTGATAATAATTAAAGTGAAAAAACATTTTGTGGAGGATGCACCCCAGTACGTCTAAATGCAAAGTACGTACAGTAAAATGGACATCTTGGGATGTAGTGGTTTAAAAGTAAGGCAAGTCTAGTTTTGAGTTTAAAGTAACAGTTGCAATGACATGCTTTGATAACTTTTAGTAAAGGAGAGTCCGAAATAGCTATAAATAGTGAAAACATAAAGACCCCTTACTTAAATTTTTCATCATTATACCATATATTTTTTTAATTAAGATGTTTTTTATGTTTAAGTAACAAAATGTTTTTTATTGCCTATATGTTAACGAAACCACCTTTACTTAAATTTTGCATTATTGTAACATAGATTTTTCTAATTAAGATGTTCTTTATGCTATCTGTACTATATTTAGAGTATCAAACCTCTCGGGGCGCTGATATCTTTGCAAAAGGATGTTAGGCTGAGATAAGCAGAAATGCTAGTCCCGTTGAACTTGAACTGGTTAAGCCCAGCGTAAGGAAGAGATTGTGATACTGCAACAAGTAGATAATTTAATTACTTCTTAAGGTAATGAATTTATCTACTTTACTTTGTATGACACTTTTTTCTTTTCGTATAACATTTCGCTTTTTTATTTTAAATACGACTAGCCGTATGAGCTAACTGCTGAAGTTGACCCAATGTCAACGTAGCTTTGTTTAGCTTTGCTAAAAAAGCGTCCTCATACATAAAAAGGATTACAATCATGACAAAAGAGTTTAAAGACAAATTTTCAACTTCAAACGATGAACTCACACGTGAACCATTCCCAGCATCTACTAAAGTGTACCTAAAAGGTGACATTCACAAAGACATTCGTGTACCTGTAAGAGAAATTTTACTAGGGAACGAAACTAAATTACGTGTATACGACACTTCTGGACCATACACTGACCCTACGGTAGAAATTAATGTAGACGAGGGAATCCCTGGCATACGTAAAGAGTGGATTTTTGGACGTGGTGATGTAGAAGAGTATAAAGGTCGCATCATGGAGCCTGAAGATAATGGACATACAACAGATAAGCAACTAGACTTCGTAACAGCAGGGGCTAAAGGACTTGTACGTACACCTCTTCGTGCCAAGAAGGATAAGAATGGAAAGGGAAAAAATGTTTCCCAAATGTGGTATGCACGTCAAGGCATCATCACGCCTGAGATGGAGTTCATTGCCTTAAGAGAAACCCAAGATGCTGCTATGAAAAAAGAGTATCTTATGGATGAGGAGCGTGAAGCTAGACTTAAAGGTGAAAACTTTGGTGCAAATTTACCAGAGACAATTACTCCTGAGTTTGTACGTAAAGAAGTAGCTGAAGGAAGAGCTGTTATACCATGTAACATCAACCACCCAGAAGTTGAACCTATGATTATAGGACGTAACTTTTTGGTGAAAGTCAATGCAAACATAGGTAACTCTGCTACTACTTCAAGTATCGCAGAAGAAGTTGAAAAGATGGTATGGTCTACTCGTTGGGGTGGGGATACGGTTATGGATTTGTCTACAGGTAAAAACATTCACACAACTAGGGACTGGATTTTACGTAACTCTCCTGTGCCTATTGGGACTGTGCCTATTTACCAAGCTTTGGAAAAAGTAAATGGAATTGCAGAAGACCTTACCTGGGAAGTATTTCGTGATACGCTCATAGAACAAGCTGAGCAAGGGGTAGATTACTTTACTATTCACGCTGGACTTTTACTTCACCATGTGCCGATGACGGCTAAACGTATTACGGGTATCGTATCTCGTGGTGGGGCTATTATGGCGAAATGGATGATTCATCATCATGAAGAAAATTTCCTTAACACACACTTTGAAGATATTTGTGAGATTATGAAGACCTATGATGTGACTTTTTCTCTTGGTGATGGCTTACGTCCAGGTTCAGGAGCAGATGCAAATGATGAAGCACAGTTTGGTGAACTAGAAGAGCTAGGACGCTTAACTAAAATTGCATGGAAACATGATGTCCAAACCATTATAGAAGGACCAGGTCACGTGCCAATGCACATGATTAAAGAAAACATGGACAAGCAACTAGAAGTTTGTCACGAAGCACCATTTTACACACTTGGACCCTTGACTACAGACATTGCCCCAGGGTATGACCACTTTACATCAGGCATTGGGGCTGCGATGATTGGTTGGTATGGTTGTGCTATGCTTTGTTACGTAACACCAAAAGAACACCTTGGTCTTCCAAACAGAGAAGATGTTAAAGAAGGACTTATTACTTACAAGATAGCAGCACACGCAGCTGACGTGGCTAAAGGTCATCCTGGAGCTCGTGCTAGAGATGATGCAATGTCTTTGGCTAGATTTGAGTTTAGATGGGTAGACCAGTTTAACATTGGTCTTGACCCAGAACGTGCAAGAGAGTACCACGATGCCACACTTCCAATGGAAGCTGCAAAAGTAGCACATTTTTGTTCAATGTGTGGACCAAAATTTTGTTCTATGAAGATTTCTGCTGAGGTACGTGAGTATGCAGATGCGTTAGAAACAGACGTAGAGACCGCAAAACAAGTAGGCATGGATGAGATGTCTGAAAAGTTTAAAGAGTTGGGTTCTGAGGTTTATGTAGAGGCTGATAAGTTAGAAACTGTGTAGTTTGTAGGTCGGGGTGTCCTCTCCCCGACTTAAGCTTTTTAATAAAAAATTTAAGTGCAGATTGAATTTAAAGTCGGGGGAGAGGATAACCGACCTACAAGGGAAATAATATGAATATAGCCATAGCAGGTGTAGGACTTGTTGGAAGAGTTTTAGCTTTAAATCTTTTGCAAGAAGGACACACCCTCACACTTTTTGATGAAGACAGTGCGTATGGAGACAATGCAGCAGGAATGACAGCTGCTGGGATGTTGGCTGTGTTTGCTGAGTTAGAGTCTGCAGAGTCTGTTATATTTGAGCATGGAAAACGTTCTATTGCTTTATGGCCTAAGTTGTTGGAACAGATTGGTATTCCTGAAGCCTATCAGCAAAAAGGTAGCATCATTACCGCACATCCTCAAGACTATAAAGAGTTAGACCATTTTATAGAAACGCTTAAAGGTAAAGTAGCAGAAGCCTCAGACATACAGCTTTTAGACAGAAGAGAACTTACACAACTAGAGCCTGATTTGGAACAGCATGCAAAAGCATTCTATATCCCCCAAGAAGGGCAGGTGGATGCACAGATGTTCATGAAAGCATCTAGCGATTATCTTTTATCTCATTCCTGTATAACGTGGCATGAAGAAACAAAAGTAGATGAAGTAAAAGAAGAAGGTATTTTAGTGGACTCTACACTTCATACCTTTGATTGGATATTTGATGCACGTGGTTTAGGTGCAAATGAACAGATAGAAGATTTACGTGGAGTAAGAGGTGAAGTGTTTTGGTTGGATGCTCCCGAAGTGAACATCACCAGACCTACACG
>CAZEUM010000080.1:0-5723 GCA_964514765.1 uncultured Sulfurovum sp. | reverse complement strand
AGGTCTTGGGTGATTTGCATGGGTTATACCACCCCATCAAATAGCGTTCATTAAGATATTTTAAGTCTTGATTAGGTATATTTAGCATTATTATACTCAAGGAAAAACATGCTAGAAACCATCATCATTTTATATTCATTTTATACCTTTATGAAACTTTACATCTCAGTTATGCAAATAGGCTACATCAACGAAGAAAAACGTAAAATACCTGTACTCATGTCAGCAGATAAATACTTAGTAGCAGGTAACTATGCAGTAGCCAACGGTAAACTAGGACTTGTCAGTACCTTAGTTGACTACCTAGTGTTTATATGGTGGGTGTTTGCAGGCTTTGCTTGGTTGTCTGGCTTTGTGGCTGTAGAGGGTGCTGTGATGCAAGCTGTGTTGTTTTTGTTTGGTTTTATTGTTGTCAATTACATCATAGCTTTGCCTTTTGAACTGTATCAAAAGTTTAAGATAGATGAAGACTTTGGATTTAATAAGATGACAGCTAAGATGTATGTACTTGACACTGTGAAGTCTTTAGCATTATTTGTAATCATTGGAGGGGCTATATTTGCTCTTTTAGCATGGATTATAGGCTCTTTTGAGTCTTGGTGGCTATGGGGCTTTGTGTCCATCTTCACTGTAGCAGTGTTAGCCAACGTACTCATGCCAACGTTTATGGCACTTTTTAACAAGTTTACACCCATAGAAGAGGGCGAACTCAAAACTGAAATCTCTGCTATGATGGACAAGGTAGGGCTTAGAAATGATGGTATCTTTGTGATGGATGCCTCAAAGCGTGATGGAAAACTAAATGCATTTTTTGGTGGACTTGGTAAGTCTAAACGCGTGGTACTTTTTGATACTCTCATAGAAAAACTCAACACAAAAGAACTACTAGCAGTCATAGGACACGAACTAGGTCACTTCACACACGGAGACATCTGGAAAAACATAGGACTCATAGGCTTACTGCTTTTCATAGCTTTTTACCTCTTTGGACACTTGCCAGACGCACTCTTCACACAAATGGGCGTAGTGCCTGAAGCAGGGGTACAGATAGCCATGCTTATGTTACTCTTGCCATTGCTCTCTTTCGTCTTTACCCCGTTTATGTCAGCAGTAAGTAGGCACAACGAGTACGCAGCAGATGAGTTTGGCTCTGCTATGGGTGGTAAAGAAAACTTAGTCTCAGCACTCATGAAACTAGTGACCGAAAACAAGTCATTTCCAAAGTCACACCCTTTGGTCATCTTCTTTTACTACACGCACCCACCAGTGTTAGAGCGTCTGAAAGAGCTTGGCTATGATGCGTCTAACATCATAGTAGGAGATGAAGGCATCGAAGAACCTGCTTTGCCTACAGATGGGATATCCCCAAATAGCGAAATAGAAAAATACTAAAACAAGAGGAGGTGTCGTACAATACGATAAAAGAAAGTGCCACTTTTTGTTATTACCCATCAGGTGACACATTCGTTCAAGAAGTAAAAGTATGACACAAACTTTGTTAAATTTTAGCACTATAATGAACCCCATAAATCAAAGCACCAAAAACAACTTTCTTATTTCAAAATTATAAAATAAAAGTATAGAAAGCAAGGAAGATAAAATGAATGGAAAAAGACGGGGTGCCCCTTGAGGGTATAAAGCCAAATTGATTTTAGAAGTTTTAGAAGGTGAAAAAACCGTCAACGTAATAGCTAGTAAATATGAAGTTCTACCAGTAAGTCTAAAAAGTTAGAAGAAGCAATTTTTAGAGAATATGTAATTGGTATTTGATAAAAGTACCGTAGTTAAAGAGTATAAAGATGAAATCGAAGAACTAAAAAAGTCGTAACCAATCACCCCCAACCAAAACACATAATTACCCTTATTACCCCACTAAGTGAATACCCAAATTTTTGATGCTGTGATTTTGTTCATAATCAAGGCAGATTTTCGAAGGACTCGCCTTAGCGAATTCGAGAAAATCTAACGCAGAGTATGGGCAAAAGCACAGCACCCTTTTGAAAGAGCGAGAGAAGGCAAGCTGCAAGCAAAAAAATCTTTGAATTAACTAGTTAGTCCTACAGCTTTTTTCACTCACATCTTACCTCCTCTCACTCTTTCAAAAGTTTGGGTATTCACTTAGTGGGGTAATAGCTTCCTACCATTTGATTTATCTTCCAATATGTAACGGTAGATACTCTCATGATGTAGTGATGTATTCTGTACCTTTTTTAGCCTTCTTGCTATTTGTTCGAGAGAGCTTTGGTTTGTTTTTAATTCATTTTTAATCTCCTTGGGAATAATTCCCTGACCCTTGGGTTAGGGTTGTTGATTTAGCTAGGTAAAGTCATCCAAGAGGTTGTGGGGGAGATACACAAGTTTTCATTCACTTAGACATACATTTGCAACATACTCAGTACGAGATATTTTATTATGTAAAGAAGTCAATCCCTACAAGATGATTGATCTAGCAGTAAAAATGGGTCACACATCACCAGAAATTACTCTAAAAAAATATACGCATCGAAGTGTAATTGAAACTCAGGAGGTATCAAATGTATCTTGAAGAAAAAATAGACAAAATACTTCTAGAGCAAAAACGTCTTCTAGAGTTAGTAGAGCTTTTTTACCAAATTTGGAAATGGTAAAAGGAGTAATTCATTTCTTAGAAATTACCAAAGCTGCTTTTAGCACCTATATGAAAGCTGAAATCTTTCAAGAATGTCTTCACTATAACAAGCAGGATAATAAGTATATATTTATTCCTGAAGCTATAGTCAAACTAAAAAAGTGCTGTCAAAGGACAACATAAACAATCTCATGAAGATACATATAAATTAGAAGCTGTAAATGCCAAACTTGGTACAATTGACATGTCGCATAAAAGAATCTGCAATGGGTACAAGAGTTTGGACAAATAAATACGGCATACTATACTTGTCGAGATGTTGAAATGCTTACTGGTGCCAAAGAGTTCTTTTGGGAACAATATGAATTGACAGGTGGTGTTTTAAGAAGAAGTATGTTTTTAAATAGCTCTAGGAAACCATATTATAGTCACAAAAAGCATGCTGCATTTTTAGAAAAAGGGCAGAGTTAACAATGTTGACTACCATAAAGCCCGTAATATAGGAGTTTAAAGATGAAAATACGAGTCTATTATGAAGATACTGATGCAGGAGGTATCATCTATCATACAAACTATATCAAATACTGCGAAAGGGCAAGATCAGAAATATTTTTTGAAAAAAACATTATGCCTACATTAGGTCAGGAGAGTGGTTTTGTGGTTAGAGATATTAAAGCTTCATTTTTAGCTACTTCCACTTTAGGAGATATGCTCGAAGTAACTACACACATCATAACACTTAAGCGTTCTTCATTAATACTCTTGCAAGAAGTTTGGAGAGACAAGACTAAGATTTTTTCTATGGAGATTGTTTTGGTCTATATTGACAAGGGGAAACCTTGTCGTATGCCTGAAGTATTTAGAGATATTTTTACAAAATATCATGACTAAGTACATACACTATACCTAAGCAAAGTCCAGATGCAGTCATATATCCTGCACCAAATAAGAAAGATGAAACAAACTTAATAAATCCTGAATTCAAATCCCCACTTAACCAATAATATAATCGTAAGCAATCACCCCCCCCAATTGTCCAGAGACTTTTAGCTTTACCTTGACATTTCCAATATCTCTTTTGCTCGCATTGTTATTAGGTGGTATATTTTCATCTAGTAAGAATGTAAATATTTTATGCCTTGACTTAGTAAGTGACTTTATCTGCTTGTGTGTTTCACTCTGTTTAACAACAGGTTTTGTTAAAAGAATGTCAAAACTTTCTTTATATTTTTTTCAATAATACTTTTTGTTCCTGTGTCAATGAAAGCTTATGGTCTTTTATAGCTTCTTTAGAAAGTAGCTTCATGTCTTTCGTAAGCTTTGTATCATCACACTCTATGACATAAGTTTAAGTCTCTTTGATGTGCTAAATGTAGCTATTTTATTGTAAGTGATAAATTAAACCTTACTTGGAAAAAACCAATTCCAATGATAAAATCTAAAGGTTTATGGGTTAAACCAAATGTTCAATCTTAAATTTTATGAGGAGGAAAAATAGTCAGGTGTTACTGTTGGATATAACATTGAAGGTATGTCTCGTTAGAACATGTCATTTTAGGTATCTCATCCATTAGTGCAATAAATACATCATCTAATGCAAACTTAGTTACCCTTCTAAATTCACATATGATTTGCTCTTCTTGTTCCGTCAGTACTGGATACTTTGGCTATGGTAAAAATATAGCCTTATTAGTTTCAGATTTAAATTTTGCTTTGTTTGAAAGTTTTATGGTTGGAGTATTCTCAAAAATATGGGAATACTATAACGTGAAGTGTGCTAATGCTAATCTGGTTTAATTCTTTCGAATTTTGTACCTTCCATAGTGAAGCTTCCCATAAGTCCTTTAGAGTCAAAGACAAATGCAACCATTGGGTCTTTAAAATTAATATCGTCAAGTTCTTCTTTGGAGTTCCACTCTGCTACAACTATTTTGCCATCTATATCTGTTTCCCACTCATCTCCACTCATAAGAAATTTATTGAGGGCCTCATCTGTATTAAAAGCGATAATCATTGAACTCTCTTTTATGCCCATTTGAAAACCAATAGAAGCTGCGGTAATACGGTAATAACCTTTGGTTGTACGTCCAACTCTTAGTACACCTTCTCCATATTTACCCCCAACAAAAAAACCTGCTTCTTTAATGGAGGGAAATACAAGAAAAGCTTTTGTATTAACTAAAAAAGGATCTCCCCCTTTGACTTCATCAATAAATTTATTGATAGCCATGTTGGCATCGTAATCTAGTTCTTTAGCAGACTGTGCCATAGAGAATGTACTTATACCTACAAGTAGTGCAAGTAAAATTCCTTTAAAATGAGTGTTTCGCATGTTTAAATCCTTTTATATCTTTAGATAAAAAGATTATAACATACAAATTTACAATTTTTAACTTCTGCTAAATGGTTAAATTGTAGGGCACCTCTAAAAATACCCACCAAATAATCAAATTATATTAGAAATCCTATACCTGTCAAGTATTGCCTAATAATACAAAAATATTTCCTTCTTAATATCAAATATAATCCTTCATATAATGTATGCTTGGAGATTAGCAAAAGATACGAAATATACTTTTTGGAAATAAGCAATGATATAGACCATGTGCATTTTCTAGTACAGAGTATATCAATACTCACCGTGACAAGAATTGTCACAATAAATGAAGATACCTCGTACCCTTGGGTCGAGAGCTTCATTAGTGTATTATAGCTAAAAAGTACTCTACCTTAATCCTGATGAGTATCTAAACAATGACTTCAGGAGAAACGTGAACAAAGAACATATACCCATAGACAAAGAAGAACTGGCAGTCAATGTCAACAACTTTATGATAATGTTGAGTAATTCACCTCAAAGGGTAGCCAATTATTTCAAGTATAAAAAGATTGCTTATGTGTCGGGGTGAGGATTTGGGTGTTTAGTTGGTGTTATAATAGCACTTGTTGTAGCCTACATCCTGTCTGCTTTTATTTTAACAGGCATAAGACAAGATAGCCATTCTAATGAATATATGCTATTACCTCTGTCATTGTATTTACAACACTTATAGGAAACATAGAAAAACTATTTATGGCTGTATTGGCTGTGGTTTTAGCCTTTATTACTATTTTT
>CAZEUM010000079.1:0-5783 GCA_964514765.1 uncultured Sulfurovum sp. | reverse complement strand
GGGGAGTTTTTACTTTTTTTGATTCTTATAAACATAGAGGTATTTTAGCATAATATCAAATCAATGTCAAGTGGTATATTTATTAGGCACTACAATTTGGGGCTTATGCTCTCTTGCTCCTATTGTAGGGCTTTTAGGATTTTTTTGTGCTGTGGATAGGTGAAGTCGGGAGAATCCAAAAACCTACTTGGAAAAGCTTGTGACCAAGCACTTGGATATGAATGAGGTTAAGAGTAATTTCTTTGAAAGTAATGTCTCCAACTATGCAAAGTCAAGCATCGATTTAAATGATTTCTAGATACTATTACGGCACTAATTAAACATATCAATTTTTCAAGTACACAAAAGCTCATACATAGGGCATCTGAGAGATATTTTTATTTGCCTATTTAGTTAGTGCCGTAATAGATAAGCCTATATTTTTAAAAGTATATCTATTTTTTATAAAAATAAAACACCACGTTTTAAGTCAGAGGTGGTGTAAATCATGAAAAAAACCTAGTGATGCCCTCTCCATTTTTCTTTTTTCCAAAAGAATGCTAGTATTGCAAAGATAATAAAGTAACCAATTACCCATGGACCGATGGCTTCACGCTTCACCTTGCTAGGGTCTCCTGCTTCGGTAAGATATGCTTTTACTTTATCGTAGCCCTCTTGGTTAAGCCCTACTCTAGGCATAGATGTGCCAGCTAATGGTCCTTGAGGATTTTCTATAAATGTTTCCATAAAATGTTTACCACGTGCCCTTATCATCATGGACAGGTCAGGTGGCAATTTCCCCATATATGCTGCTACTAGCTCTTGTTCATCCAAGACTTTTATTTTATGTGCTAGTGCATCTTTTTCATGTTTAAACTTTGGTGTTTCGCCCAACTGTGTAAGTTTGGCATAACGTAAAGCATGGCAACGTAAACATGCTTCTGTATATGCTTCTTTAGGTGTCACTTCACCTGATTTGTCTTTAAGCATATATGCTAGCACATCTGCTATAGACTGATTGGTCGGGAACATTGAACTTACTGAACCCATTGGGTGCATCATCGTATCAGCGTATTTATGGTCAACATTGGATGCCATTGCTGGGTCTTTAATGAGTGCTATGAGGTAATTTTTATCGTACAGTGCCCCAGAATGTTCTAAACTAGGGGGGATTACTCCACCCATATTCATTGCACCATCCATATGACAACCCATACACATAGCAAATCCTGCTTCTCCTGCTACTGCGTCACCTTTAAGGCTTGCTATTGTTTTTACATCTGACCAAAATGCTTTTTTTCTGCTCAATAATTGATCATTTTTTTCTATCTCTTTAGGTATTATTGACATACGTTTTTCAGAAGAAATAATTTTATTTTTTATTTCTGTCTTGTTTGCATCTTTATTTTCTGTCAATTCTTTGTTTAAAGTAAGTACTTCTTCTTTTAAAACTTTAGACTCATAGTCTAAATTTGACAACTTTCTGTCTACCTCAGCTATATCATCTGTACCATCATAAGTAAAGCCATGACTCTTTATAATAATCTCATTGCCTTTAATGTCTACTTTCATATGCATTTGATGATGTGCATAAGGCTCTACCAAATAGTATGTCAATAGTGAAAAGAATACAACAACTGCTAATATTTTTAATTCTCTCATCCTAGGCTCCTTTCTCTATTTTCTTCTCAAACATCGTAATGATGAAGAGTATAGGTCCCATAAGCAAAAATGCTACTGCAAAAAATAATCCTAAGCCCGCAAAAAGAGGATCAGTTGGAGGTAATTTCCCTAGAGCCGTAAGGGCTATCATGATAATAATCAATGCCCAAAACCAAATTTGGAAAAGCCCTCTTTTGTGTGCAGGAGCCACATTTGGACTTCTATCTATAAACGGCAAAAAGACAAATGCTACTTGTGCTATACCAAAGGCTATAAGCCCAATATCTTTAGAGAATGGGCGTAAAATCTCATAAGACCACAAGAAATACCACTCAGGGTAAATGTGTGTAGGTGTCTTCAATCCATCTGCTGGGTCAAAGTTTACAGGATCCATAGCAAAGTTAAAGTGGTAAAATACTAAGTAAAAGAAAAGTATAAAATATACACTCATTACAAAAATATCTTTAGATAAAAAGACTGGAGAGAATGGGATAACCTTAGATTCTTTTACCTTTCCTTCTTTATAAAGTTTAGCTGCCTCTTCATAGTCAATATCTGCACCTTCTTGGTTGTTTACATGGGGGAGTCTAAGTGCTCCAAAGTGTAAAACAATTAAACCAATAATCACCAAAGGAATAAGAAATACATGCAACATAAAGAAACGTGTCAAAAATGCATCTCCAGGCACATAGTCTCCACGTATCCACTCCACTAAACCATACGCTTCAAGCGAACCACCAGAGAAAAGGTTGGTAATAACCATACCTGCCCAGTAAGACATTTGTCCCCAAGGTAACATATAACCAGAGAATGCCTCTGCAGAGAATGCAACAAACAATCCCATACCAGTAAGCCATATCAATTCTCTACCACGCTTATATGAACCATAGTAAATTCCTGTAAACATATGAATATAGATAATTAAAAATACAAGTGATGCACCAATACCATGAATATGTCTCCATAACCATCCATAGCCAACTTCAGACATAATGGTGTAGTTTACTGAATCAAAAGCCAAGTTTGTATCTGGCTTATAATACATAAGTAAAAAAATACCAGAAACAACCAATATAGCAAATGTTACAGCAAGTATCATACCCATTGCCCATAAGAAATTAATATCTTTAGGAATCCAATATTCAGTATTGAGTACTTTATTGAGGGTATTTACCCCTAAGCGTTCATCCATCCATTTATTGGAAAATGGTTTTGCGTTTTCATCAAATTTTGCCATACTAATCCCCCTATACCGTAATGCCGGCATCTAGCATTTTTTTATACTCAGGTCCAGCCTCACCAAGAACTAGGCTTGTACCCTCTATTTTAAATGGAGGAATTTCAAGAGGACTTGGGGCAGGTTTTTTTATATTACGACCACTTGCATTAAATTCTGCACCATGACAGGCACACATAAATATTTCTTCCCCTGGTTTATAGGCAGGAATACAACCTAAGTGTGTACAAAGCCCTATAACTACAAGATATCTGTCGCTCCCAATAACAATATCTCTATCATCTGCTACCATATCTGCTGTTTTTTTCAAGATAAAGATAGGTTTTCCTCTCCATTTATCGATATTTAATACATTTGCTTTGGCTGCACTTAAATCAATCGTTGTAAATCCTGCTGCCTTTACCGATGGCAAAGGATCCCATGAACGCTTCGCTGCATACAATACACCCACACCACCAATTGCAGTAAAAACACCAAGTCCTAGACCCATAAAATCTCTACGTTCTTTTTTCATATGTTATATTCCTCCTATATTTAGAATAATACTTCATTATAAGATAGTAGTTGTTAAAGCGTCACCTTATCTTCTGAAGAGAAAAGGATATTTAACTATACTGTTACTATAGGTAAATTAAGATATAAACAGTCTCTTTAAAATGATTAATGATTTCGTCGCTGTCTCATTTTTATATGCACATGCACAATATCTAAAGCAACAGGTGTCACACCCGATATCTGTGAAGCAGAAAAAAGTGTAGGTGGCGTAGCAAGTGTTAATTTTTCTATGATTTCATTGCTAAGTCCTGAGATGTTAGCATAGACAAAGCTTTGTGGTATCTTTATCTTAAGCATAGAGTCCATGTCTAGTATCTGTTTTTGTTGCTTTTCTATGTAGCGTGAGTACTTCGCTTCTACAAGTATCTGTACTATCACTTCATCATCATATTTAGCAAACTCTGGCAATAGTGTGATGAGTTTAAGCCTGTTAAAATCTCCACGTCCTATAACATCTATCCAGTAGGTTTTATCAGATATCTTAATCGCATCTATGGACTCTAGTTTGGCTAAAAATGCTTTGCTAGGAGTGACACTATTGGTACGTAAGAAGTCTAAAGCTTCTTCTAGATATGCTTTTTTCTTCTCAAAACCTGCTATATAGTCATCATCTAAAAGCCCTAGTTGTTTTCCATAGTGAGAAAGTCTCATGTCTGCATTGTCTTCACGCAAAAGAAGTCTGTACTCTGCACGGCTTGTGAACATACGATATGGCTCTTTAGTGCCTTTTGTGACCAAATCATCTATAAGCACCCCAATATATGCTTCATCACGGCGTAAAACAAGTGGCTCTTTTCCTTGTATAGATAGTGCTGCGTTTATGCCTGCCATTAAACCTTGTGCCGCTGCTTCTTCATAGCCTGTGGTACCGTTTATCTGTCCAGCTGTGTACAGTCCTTTTATCTTTTTAGTCTCTAGTGTATGTTTGAGTTCTGTGGGTTGCACATAATCATACTCTATGGCATAACCATAACGGACTATTTTGGCATTTTCCATGCCCTTAACCGACTGCACCATCTCTAACTGCACATCTATAGGTAAAGACGTACTCATACCATTGATGTAATACTCCGTCTCATCAAAGGTTTGTGGTTCTACAAATATCTGATGCCTTGGACGGTCACGAAAACGGCTTATCTTGTCTTCTATACTTGGGCAATAACGAGGTCCCGTACCTTCTATCTGTCCTGAAAACATAGGAGCTCTGTGAAAGTTTGACTCTATGATGTCATGAGTTTCTTCATTGGTATAGGTTATGTAACAGGGTAACTGTGTAGGGTTGAAAGTCTTTTTGTCTGTTCTAAATGAAAATGGCGGTGGAGGCATATCACCAGGTTGCTCTTCCATCACAGAAGTGTCTACAGACTTTGCGTCTATCCTTGCACAGGTTCCAGTTTTAAGTCTACCTATTTCTATGCCTAGACCTTTCATATATTCTGCAAGCTCGATAGACGCAAACTCACCTTGTCGCCCTGCTGTTTGCTTTTTATCACCAATGTGTATGAGACCGTTTAGAAATGTACCTGCTGTGATGATAACTTTTGAAGTTTTATACGTGTTTCCTAGCTGAGTAGTCACCCCTTTAACTACAGCATCTTCTACCACAAGGCCATCTGCTATCTCTTGCTTGACATCTAAATTTTTAGTGTTCATCACTACGTTACGCATATACAGTCTATATTTATCCATATCTATCTGTGCTCTTGTACCGCGTACAGCAGGACCTTTAGAAGCGTTGAGTGTACGAAATTGTATGCCTGTTTTGTCTGTGCATAAACCCATTTCACCACCCAAAGCATCCACTTCGCGTACCAAATGACCTTTAGCAAGCCCACCTATGGCAGGGTTACAGGAAGATGCACCTATCTGTTCTGCTAGTATGGTAATGAGTAGTGTTTTTACACCCATACGAGCAGAAGCTAAAGAAGCCTCTATGCCTGCATGACCACCACCAATGACTATGACCTCGTAATTCATTTTAAACCTTATGCTATATTGAACGAATTATATCTAAAAAAGATATTAGAAGGTTAGATTTAAAGTATGTCCAATTTCTCTTTGCCACTAAAAGTGTCGGTAAAATACAAAATATTTGATACTACTTCAAAGCTTTGGAGTGTTTCTTCTTACGGCTATGACCAAAGTATCTTTTATTTGAGTTTCTGCCATTCCAAACTCATCTCATATGCTCATTGACTTTCAATGTAATTTGTCGTGCATAGATACTACTTTACCTGCAATTATGATAAAGTTTATATCGGATTGTTTTAATTGTATCTATAGTGTACATAAATTATTCGTAACCAATCACCCTTAAAAAAGCATAAAAAACTTCCCCCCAAAAACCATT
>CAZEUM010000078.1:0-5841 GCA_964514765.1 uncultured Sulfurovum sp. | reverse complement strand
AGAGAAGGAGAAGTATAATGCCAACACTAGATATAGCTATGCTAGCATTTGTTGTAGTCGTTGCCATTATTGGGCTAGGATGGCTTGTGTATGAGATGCGTTCAGATGATGAAACATAGTATGATTGTTTCACGTGAAACAATCATACTATAAATTTAACGCTTATTAAAAACCCGTTTATCCTTAGGATAAATTAAATCTTTTTTAGAAATAAAGTCTTCTTTGCTTTCAATATAAAAACGACTCCCATATACAAATTCAAGACTCTGTGCATGTAGCATTAAACGGGGTGCACCATGTTGGATGAGTCTGTCCTTAGCACTTTGAAACATATCTAAGTAGGCATCACTTGCTTCATAAGAAGGACCATAAATAGGGTCACCTAAAATAGGATGTTTCACGTGAAACAAATGGATACGGATTTGATGAAGTCTTCCTGTATGAGGATAACAAGCGATTAAAGTAGTATCTAATTGTTCGTCATATGCTAAGGGGACAAAGTCAGTATGAGAAGCTTTCCCATCTTCTGATACAAAGACTTTATGTTTGCTTTTATCATAGCCATCTTTATTTACTTTGATGGACTCCATTGACGTAAATGCTTTGCTAAGTTTTCCATCTACCCATGCCAAATATGACTTTTTAATGGTACGTTTTTCAAATGCACTTTTGAGAATATGTTCTGCTTTTTTATGTTTTGAGGAGAGTAAAAGACCAGAAGTTTCCATGTCTATCCTGTGTGTAGAATTGGCATTGTCACCTGCAATACTTCGTACTTCATCTAACATAGAATAGGGCGTTGCCATAGTATTTGGATGTACCAAAACACCAGAAGGTTTATCAAAAACCATGAAATCATTGTTTTGAAAGGTAGGACTAATACCTCTACCTTTGGGACGAAAAAAAACCATTTCAACATCACCTTTTACTTTTGCACCAGTGTAGGTCATAGACTTTCCATCGATGAGGAGCCTTCCTTTTGCTATGTGTCTTTGTGCTTGACCTTGCGTATAGTTTAATGTACGCATGACATAAAGAAAGGCTGTAGTTTCTTCTTTTATGGTAAATTTCTCTTTAACAAATGGCATACTTTCTAACCCTTATATAACTGATTTTAGGGTAGAATTCTAACATAAAAAATAGGGGTCTGGTATTTAATGATATGCCACAAGGTGGTTTATCGTTAAGTGCCTGACTCCCAAAGGATAGGATATGGTTGAAAGATATGCTAGAGAAGAGATGACAAAACATTGGACACAGCAAGCAAGATATACTGCATGGCTTGAGGTAGAGAAAGCAGCAGTAAAAGCATGGAACAAGTTGGGGCTTATCCCAGATGAGGACTGTGAGAAGATAGTTAAAAATGCTACATTTTCTGTAGAACGCATAGAAGAGATAGAAGCAATAACAAGACATGACCTCATTGCTTTTAATACATCTGTAAGTGAGAGTCTCGGAGAAGAGTCAAGATGGTTTCACTATGGAATGACTAGTTCAGATGCAGTTGATACTGGCGTAGCTCTTCAAATGAAAGCTTCACTTGAAATCATCATTAACGATACTAAGATGCTTATGGAATCCATCAAGAAAAGAGCCATAGAGCATAAGATGACTTTGATGGTAGGACGCTCACATGGCATCCATGGCGAGCCTATTACTTTTGGTTTGACTTTGGCTGTGTGGTATGACGAGATGGCTAGACACTTGCTAAATTTAGAGCAGACTATGGAAGTCATATCTGTAGGTCAGATATCTGGGGCTATGGGGAACTTCGCACATGCCCCATTAGAACTTGAAGAGTATGCCATGGCAGAGCTAGGTTTAAAACCTGAACCTTGTTCGAACCAAGTAGTGCATCGTGATAGATATGCAAGGCTAGCTACAACCCTAGCCCTCATGGCTTCTTCTGTTGAGAAGTTTGCAGTACAAGTGAGACACTTACAAAGAACAGAAGTGTATGAGTGTGAAGAGTTTTTTGCCAAAGGTCAAAAAGGTAGCTCTGCTATGCCACACAAAAGAAACCCAATTCTTACAGAGAACATCACAGGGCTTGCACGTATTGTTAGAACTTGTGTGACTCCTGCTATGGAAAATGTAGCACTATGGCATGAGAGAGATATATCTCATTCTTCAACAGAACGATTTTGGCTACCTGACGCATTTATCACTTCTGATTTTATGTTGCACCGTATGAATAATGTCATTGCTAACCTTACTGTAATGCCTAAGAACATGATGAAAAACCTAAACCTTACTGCTGGGTTGGTCTTCTCTCAAAGAGTGCTTCTTGAGCTTCCTATCGCAGGTGTTAGTCGTGAAGATGCTTACCGAATAGTACAGCGTAATGCGATGAAAGTTTGGGAGGAAATACAGCAAGGAAAATCTAGTACCAATGAAAATGGCGAATCTCTTTACCTTCAGTACTTATTAGCAGATGAAGAACTGGCTCAGTCATTATCTCAAACTCAGATACGTGAGTGTTTTAATTTTGAATATTATACAAAAAATGTAGATGCTATATTTAAAAGAGTTTTTAAATAGGTTTATTGCCCAGCATTTTGCACGAGATATTTTACGTCGTAAAATTCGTACGACTTGAAAATCTCTCGCAGAAACTACTGAACAGAAAAGTTATTTTTTGTCTAAAATAAATTTAATGATTTACCTATATCCTTCATATTTTCCCACCTACACAGTCTTTCAAAAGCTATCACATCTACTTATGTAAAATATGTCTAAAAAATGATACATATTTTCAAAAAAAGCCAAGGTAAATTTGAGTAAAATCATCTTTATTACATATGGCGAATTCGCCTATATTAAATAAGTATAGTTTTTTATTTTAAAGGACAAGAAAAATGATCAGAGTTGTCAAGAGAAATGGTAGAGTAGAAACCTTAGATGTGTCAAAGATTCAGAAGTACACAGCAGCTGCTGTTGGGGGGCTTGTACATGTAAGTCAGAGTGAGCTTGAAGTGGATGCAAAGTTACAGTTTCGTGATATGATTTCTACAGAAGATATACAAAGTACCTTGATTAAAACAGCGGTTGACAAGATTGACATTGACAGACCAGATTGGACTTTTGTTGCAGCACGTCTTTTCCTTTATGACATATACCATAAGTCAACAGGCTTTACAGGGTATAACCATTTACGTGAATATTTTGAACGTGGAGAGAAGGAAGGGCGTATCGTTCTTGGGCTAAAAGAGAAGTATGATATTGATGAGCTTAATACCTACCTAAAACCAGAACGTGATTTACAGTTTAACTACCTTGGTATTAGAACATTGTATGACCGTTATTTACTTAAAAATAAAGAAGGCTCACCTATAGAGTTACCACAGCAACTTTTTATGGGGGTTGCAATGTTTTTGGCTCAAAATGAATTTGATTGTCAAACATGGGCAAAAAAGTTTTATGACATCTTGTCAAAATTTGAGGTGATGGCAGCAACACCTACCTTGTCAAATGCAAGAACCCCAAGGCATCAATTAAGCTCATGTTACATAGGTTCAACACCTGACAACATAGAAGGTATTTTTGATGGCTTTAAAGAGATGGCATTACTCTCCAAATTTGGTGGGGGCATTGGTTGGGACTGGTCTTTGGTAAGAGGGATGGGTTCTTATATTGACGGACACAAACATGCTGCAGGAGGGATTGTCCCCTTTCTTAAAATTGCCAATGACGTTGCAATTGCTGTTGACCAACTAGGAACACGTAAAGGTGCTATTGCTGTTTACATTGAGCCTTGGCATATTGACATTCGTGATTTCCTTGATTTGAAAAAAAATTCAGGAGAAGAACGCCGTAGAGCACATGATCTTTTCCCCGCAATATGGTTAAACGACCTCTTTATGTCAAGGGTAGCAGCTGATGAAATTTGGACACTTTTTGATCCTTTTGAAGTAAAAGAGTTGACAAGCTTATATGGAGAAGATTTTGAGAAATGTTATTTGGAACTTGAGACTTCAGAAGATGATATCATTAGAGAACGCATATCGGCTAAAGGTCTTTGGAAAGAGATGCTTCGCTCTTATTTTGAAACAGGGAATCCTTTCCTTACCTTTAAAGACACTGCAAATAGAGCAAACCCTAATAAACATGCAGGTGTAATAAGGTCTACAAATTTGTGTACTGAAATTTTTCAAAATACAGGACCAAATACCTACAAAACACAATTTACTTTTGAAGATGGCTCTGTTGAAGCATATGATGAGCATGGAATGTTGACAGTAGACAGTGGCATAACAAAACCTGCTAAAAAAGTGACAGCACTTGATAGTTTAAATGCTAAGCAGATTTGGATAGTTGACAAAGAAAAAACAGATGGTGACACAGCAGTATGTAATCTTGCTTCTGTCAACTTGTCAAAAATTCATACCCAAGAAGATTTAGCACGTGTAATACCAACAGCTATTCGTATGCTTGACAATGTAATTGACCTTAACTTTTACCCTTTGGCTAAAGTAAAAAAGACCAATGAAAAGTCAAGATCTATTGGTCTTGGTGTGATGGGTGAAGCCCAGATGTTAGCTGAAAATAGTATAGAGTGGGGAAGCAATGAGCACTTTAGAAAGATAGATGAAGTGATGGAATCATTCTCCTATTATACGATTGAGGCATCTAGTAACTTGGCATTGGAAAAAGGAGCATATCCTACTTTTGAAGGTTCAGACTGGTCTAAGGGACTTTTCCCTATTGACAAGGCAAATGCAGAAGCGTGTAAATTGGTTGATAGAGGTGGACTCTTTGGATACAATCATGATTGGACAGCTTTAAAAGAAAAAGTAAAAACAGATGGTATGAGAAATGGCTACCTTATGGCAATTGCACCTACCTCATCTATTTCTATATTGACAGGAACTACACAGGCGATTGAGCCTATATATAAAAGAAAGTGGTTTGAAGAAAACCTTTCAGGACTCATACCCGTTGTTGCTCCTAATCTTTCAGCAGATACTTGGCAGTACTATATACCTGCCTATGACCTAGACCAAAACTTACTCATCAAGGCAGGTGCTATTCGCCAAAAATGGCTAGACCAAGGACAGTCCCTAAACATCTTCATCACCCTTGACAAAGCATCGGGTAAATACTTAAATGAGATTTACATGAATGCCTGGAAGTTTGGATTGAAAAGTACTTACTACCTAAGATCTCAATCACCAGAGAGTTCAGGAGATGTAGAAGATAGATCTCAAGAGTGTGTGGGTTGTCAATGATGGGTTTGTCTAAAAACCCATCACAACCTATCTAAAAGATAAAATAAGCTTCTTTAGGACCTTTTTCAAGCCCATGGTATGGAAAATAAAATAAAAAGGCTTATTTTAGCTCTTTAAATTGGTATTCATTATAGTTTTTTGTAGGTCGGGGTGAACATAGATTTAGGATTTTTTTGTGCTGTGGATAGGTGAAGTCGGGACTACATAGATTATATGGCTGTTTTTAGAGGATATATGGAGTTATTTTTGCCTGGAGATTATTTTTTAAAATGATTTTAGGGGTTTGGGGTAAGATTTTTGCTTGGGTGTCCGACAGACTTCTTAGAGGTGGTACACCCTACAGGATTCGAACCTGTGACCTTCGGTACCGCAAACCGATGCTCTATCCAGCTGAGCCAAGAGTGCACATTTAAAATGTATAGCGATATTTGGAACGCATACCCCAAGGGCATTTCCTGCGAGAATTATAACTAAAAAGTCTTTAAACTAGGAGTCTGTCGGATTAACCCTCTCCAAACCAATAAATAGATGTAATAATATATATTTATAGGAACATATTTTGTAACTACTCACCCCCTCCAATACAAAAAACTCAACTAAAAACCTCCATAAA
>CAZEUM010000077.1:0-5895 GCA_964514765.1 uncultured Sulfurovum sp. | reverse complement strand
CATAAGGTGCTCCTAAATTTGTGTTGATTATGCTTCTGGTGTTTCAGTTGCAGGTGTTTCAGTTGCAGGTACTTGAACTTCTGCTGTTTCAACAGTAGGCGTTTCAACTACAGGTACTGCTTTTGCTATTTCAGCTTTTTTGTCAGCAGCTGCAACAAGTTTATTGAATTGTCTAAGTTCTTTTTCTTTAGTGTATTTCACAGTTAAAAACTTTATGACATCTTCATTAATCTTAAGATTTCTTTCAAGTTCGTTGATTACTGTGCCTTCACCTTTATAGAAAAGAACTGTGTAGTATCCTCTAGCATGTTTTTCAACAGGATAAGCAAGTTTTCTCATACCCATATCATTTGTAGCAACAAGCTGGGCACCTTCTTTAGTAAGAACGTCTTTTATTTTTGCAATTTGTGCTGCAGTCTCTTCGTCTGTCAATGTAGGTTTAACTACAAACAGTGTTTCATAACAAGTCATATTGTTTCCTTTTGGTTTAATAGCCCATATATGCAAGCATTATTATATAAGTGACTAGTCATTTGAACCCCCTGTATTTTAACAGTTAAGGATATAATAATCTTTGTCCAAAAATGAGCAAGAATTTTGGAAACAATATATTACAATAATGACCCTTAAACACACATTGTTTGTCTAGTTTCATATTTTTTGTTCTAAACCCTTTGACATTAATCAATTATACTGTAGTATTTGATTGAATTAACTTACTATTTAAAAAAGGATTACATTATGGAAAGAAGAAATTTTCTAAAATTATCAGCAACCTCCGCAGTAGCGATAGCTGTTGCCCCTTCACTCATCACACAAAAGCTTTATGCAGAAGATGGCAGTTTATTTCAAACATTTGAAAAAGTACAACTTAAAGATGCTGAAGGCAAGCCATTAAAGTCGACAAAACTTGTAAAAGAAGAAAATTATGTTTTTATGTATCCACATGTAGCAACTCCAGCTATTATGGTTGACTTACCTGAACCTACAAACAAAGATATCAAATTAAAAGCTGAAGATGGAATAGAATACATTTTTAAATCTGGCGTAGGTGCAAAAAGGACTATTGTAGCATTCTCGGCAATATGTGCGCATCAGTTAACACATCCACAAAAATCTATATCTATGTTTCAGTATGTGCCAACTAACGGAAAAACCATAGCCTATGAAAAAGCAGGTGTTTTCGTCTGTTCTTCCCACCTTGCTGTTTATGATCCAGAGCAAGGTGGAAAAGTAGTAGGTGGTCCAGCGGGTCAAGGTTTGGCTTCAATTGTGCTAGAGATAGATAAAGATGATACTATTTGGGCAGTTGCAGTATTAGGTCCAAATAAGTTCCAAGAGTTTTTTGATGCATTTAAACAAGAACTGAAAGCGGAATATGGAAGAAGAGGTGCCAAAAAATTAGTAAAAGAAGAAACAAAAGTACAAGCACTTAAAAACTTTTCAGCAGAAATCATTCAAGCATAACATGCCAACTATAAGGTATGATAAACTACATCATATCGTATAGTTATCTACTCTAATCCCTGCCTGTACCGTTTGGTTACATGGCAAAAAAAATTTATGAATTTAAACAATTTAATTGTAAATATAAACAAATTCTGTCATACTAGGATTACTTTATATTATGTAAAGAGATTAGGAACAATAGATTATAAATAAAATACTAAATAAATAGGAGACAGTATGGCAATGAATAGAAGAGATACATTTAAATTAGCAGGTGTTGTAGTAGCAGCAACAGTATTACCAAGTGTGGCAGTAGCAGCTGACAAAAAAGTAGTAGCTAAAACAAATGCTAAAAAAGCAAGTGGTAGATCAGTAGTAATCGTAGGTGGTGGTTTTGGTGGTCTTACCATGGCAAAAGCACTTAGAAAAAAAGACAAAACACTTGAAGTTACAGTAATTGAAAAAAATAATATGTTTATGGCTTGTCCATTCTCAAATACACTTTTGGGTGGTCTTGACGGTGTAACACTAGATACTTTTATAGGTGACTATTACCAGCCATCAGCTAAATATGGATACTCGTTTGTTCATGGCGAAGTAACTTCAATTGACAGAAAAGCAAAAACAGTCACAACTACAAATGGTGACTTTACCTATGACATTCTTGTGCTTTCTCCAGGTATTGCATATGATACTGCAAAACAATTTCCAAAATGGTCTGGAGCTAAAGTTAGAGAAGTAGCCCAAGCATGCCCAGCTGGATTGATTCCTGGTAATGAGCATGTTGCACTTAAGAGACAACTTGACAATATGGATGATGGTAATGTTATTATTATTCCACCTGCAAAAGGTAAATATAGATGTCCTCCTGCACCATATGAAAGAACTGCAATGGTAGCAAACTTCATGAAAAATGAAGGTATTAAAGGGAAAGTTATCGTTTTGGACACTAGAGATGGTAAATTTGCTAAAGGTAAAGCATTTAAAGAGTCTTGGAAAGATTTATTCTCAGATATTATTGAGTACAAAGGTCTTACTGAAATTATCGATATTGACACTGTTGCAAAAATAGTAAAATATAAAGAATATAAAAATTCAGATGATTTAGAAGGTACAGAAAAAACAGAAAAATATGAAGTATGTAACTTTATGCCTATCAATAAATGTTCACCAGTTATTACAATGGCTGGACTTGAAACAAATGGTTCAGGTTATGCACTTATGGATGGTTATAGCTTCAAATCTAAAACAGATTCAAATATTTATGTATGTGGAGATGCAGTATCTCATGTTATTCCACCAAGTGGACAAACTGCTATCTGGGGAGCTCATCGTGCAACAGGACAAATTATAGATCAGCTTAATGCTAAAGTTAATGATTCTAAAGCAGGTCTTCCAGCTAAAGCAGCAAATGTATGTTTCTCAATGGTTGGTGGTAAACCTGAAGAAGCAATTATGGTTACACATACAATTTTTGCAGGTAAGTCAGGAGTACTTAAAAGCAAAGGATATGTACCTAAACCAAAAGATGGTAATGGTAAATTTAGATCTAAAGGTACAGCAAAAGCTGCTAGAGAGTGGTTTGGTGGTGTAATGAGAGAGATTTTCGCTTAATCGTTTAAAAGAATGTATCCAAAAATTACAGAATACAGAGATGCATGGACAGACCATCTCTTTTCTTCTGTATATGAATTCCTATTTCGTTATTTGAGCTTATAGGTAAGCTTGTAACTTAATAAGCATACTGTACAGTAGCACTTCTCTTTGTGTTGCTGGTGCTTTCTTTATACTCAATTCACTCTCCAATAAATGTTCAAAAATTTTTAACAATGTAGCTGACCTGACACGCAAAGCCAATTGAGCTTTTTGCTCTTCTATCTGTTTTGGTAGTTTATAGCCAAGAATAGCCACTGAGTCTACATGCCCATTAAGTTTTATGTAGGCATGAAAAAGAAAAATTTGATTGACAAAATATTGTGTAGAACGCAAAAGTGATGCTTCATCTTCTCCTAGGTCTAATAATTTTGTAATAGTATTCGTAATTGGTTTTTTATTAAAAAGGTCTATAAGTAGTTGTTCTGTAGCAAGTGGAGCTGTAGAATAAACAAGTCTATCAATATCTTTTGAGCTAACTTTGTTACCTAAAATAGCAAGTTTATCTAACTCATTGGCACATAGTGCTAAGTTGTTGTTTAGAAGTAGCATCAAGTGTTGTAGGGCATAATGATCAATGTCCAGTTGGATATGTTGTGCTTTTTGCTGCAGTACAGCTACACCATCACGAATATTAGGCTCAAAAAACCGTAACCAAACTCCACCTTTTTTGTTTGTAAACGCAGACTGCATGCTTTTAGCATCTTTAGCTGCTCCTGCGTAACCATATATGAAGTAGTTATTAGGATTTTTGTTCGCAAGTTTTATAAGTACATCTAGTTCTTTTTTGTGTATTTTTTTATCATGCTTGACTACTACTAGATTGGTCCCACCAAAAAGTGAAGTCTGAGATAAAAAGTTCTTAGCCTGCTCAAAGTTCCACTCATCATGGTAGAGAGAGAGCATAGACTCTTTTGCATCGGTATCTTTAATGTATTTATCAATGTAATAGTCTATTAAATAGTCATTTTCGCCATACAAAAGTATAGCTTTAGGCAAACCTTGTTTAATGCGTTGGTCAAATTCTCTTTGGTACATTATTTACTAGCTTCTTCTTTGACAATATCCCAATTTTCTTTAAACTGTTCAATATTATTTAAGCTGATATTTTTACATAAATCATTAGTTAATTTATCTGCCCATTGCATAGGTATAATGTAACAAATACCTACTTGTCTATCTACAGCTACATATATATCACAATCTTTTGATGTTATTCGTTGCCCAATATTGGTTTCATGTTTATGGTCAATGCCTTGTCCTCCTCTGTCTCTATCCTTAAATGAAATACTGTTGCCCGTACTTATACTTTTTATTTGTACTCGTAAAAGAATATTGTTATAATCGATGATTGCGTCATACCGACTACTCCTCACATCTACACTACTACAGTTAAAACCAGCCAATATTGCTCTAGCAACAAAGATGAATTCTGCACTATCTCCAGCATTTGCTGTCATAATACCACTGTTAATAGAATTTATGTTTGAAGTAAATCCATTATTCAGTCCGATATATAAAGTTTTTTCTATTATTTTTTTTAAATCAGTTTTGATAAATTTAAATTCTTCTTTTAATTCACTTGTGTCAAGTGACTTCTCTATACTTTCTAAATTCAATATGGATAATTCTGTAAGACTTATTTTTTTAGAGATATTTTTAAAAAAAGTTGTTTTGTAATATTTTTCTAGTTCGGGTTTTGTGATACTAAATTTATGGGCTATTTCTTTTAGACTAGTTTTCTTATAATTATTTTTTTTTAATTCATCTATATATTTACACACTTAGAGCCTTTTTAATCTCTTTTGCGATAGATTCAATAACAGGCACACTTACTGAATTGCCAATTTGTTTGTACAATGATGAATTTGCTAGCTTTTCAGGAAACTTAAATGTATCAGGATACCCTTGAAATCTAGCGCATTCTCTAGGAGTCAATTTCCGTATATCTTTACTATCAATAACAAGAGGTACATTATGGCCCCCTGTACCCATATTGGCAGTTAGAGTAGGACATAATTTACTTTTGTTTTCTCGTACATATACTCTACGCCATTGGTAGACAGTATCTGTATTCTTTATTTCTTCTTTTAGTTGTTTGTAGTATCTACTTTTTGTGTAATAAAACTTTTCATCTGCTGTTGGTTCTATAAAATCTGTAATTTTTTTAGTTAATTTTTTTTCTTTAGGAAAGGTAAACTTTAATGCAGCCTCTTGATTTAAAAAAGCTACTATATAAATACGTTCTCTATTTTGTGGAAGATTACCATATTTAGAAGAGTTTAGTACTTTATATTTAACTGTATATTTTCTAACCTCTTCAAGCTCATGCAAGATACGTTTAAATGTTTGCCCTTTATCATGACCAACAAGGTTTTTCACATTCTCTAAAAAGACAACTTTAGGTTTTAATGCATCAATAAAGTCCAAAATTCTAAAAAATACATTACCTCTATCATCTCTGAATCCTTTTTGGTATCCAGCAATAGAAAAAGCTTGACATGGAAAACCACCAGTTAAAATTTCAATTGGAGAGACTTCACTAGGTTTTAAATTATTTAAATCTTTTTCAAAAAGAGTATGATTATGATTGTGTCTATAGGTAATACAAGCATTTTTATCTATCTCGTTGGCCCAAGATATGTCAAAACTTGCATTTCTAAAGCCAAGTTCAATACCACCAATACCTGCAAATAATCCGCCTACTCTCATGAGATTCCTTTTTTAGATAGTGAATTTTAACATATTATACAGTGTAGTTAGATTGAGATACAAAAATCTGTCAAATTGACA
>CAZEUM010000076.1:0-5896 GCA_964514765.1 uncultured Sulfurovum sp. | reverse complement strand
CTACAGCTAACTAAGAATTTTTTAATTAATTAGTTTTCTGTCCTCTCTTATTCAAGCATTCAAATTAGAATACAACTTAAGAAAAATATTAACTTTAATTTTCATAATTCTAACATATAAATTTTGATTTCTATACCTAGATATAAATAACTATCTTTTAAGTTTATATATGTGAGAATGCAAAAGGATAAAGATTATCTTTATAAATTAAAAGGAATTATTATGAAAAAAACAATAACAACAACAGCAGGTGAACCTATAGGAAGTCATCAAGATGCGTTAACCGCAGGAGAAAGAGGTCCTCTTTTAATGCAAGATTATTATCTTATAGAAAAACTTGCACATCAAAATAGAGAGAGAATACCTGAGAGAACCATGCATGCTAAAGGTTCAGGAGCTCATGGTACTTTAACTATCACGCATGACATCACGGAGTATACAAAGGCAGATATATTTTCTAAAGTGGGCAAAGAGACACCTTTATTTATAAGGTTTTCAACCGTAGCAGGTGAAAAAGGTGCAGCAGATGCAGAGAGAGACTTAAGAGGTTTTGCCTTAAAGTTTTATACGCAAGAGGGAAACTGGGATTTAGTAGGTAATAATACACCCATCTTTTTTGTAGCAGACCCCTATAAGTTTCCAGATTTTGCACACACTCAAAAAAGAGACCCAAGAACAAACATGAAAAGCCCCACTGCTATGTGGGATTTTTGGTCATTGACACCTGAGTCTATGCATCAGTTAACTATATTGTTCTCCGATCGTGGTTTACCTACAGACTATAGGCATATGCATGGTTTTGGCTCACATACCTATAGTTTTATAAATAAAGACAATGTAAGAACTTGGGTAAAATTTCACTTTGTTACGCAACAAGGCATAAAAAATATGACTAACGAAGAAGGAAATCAAGTCATAGCAAATGATAGAGAGAGTTCTCAAAAAGATTTGTATTATGCCATAGAAAATAAAAACTTTCCAAAGTGGGATTTAAAAATTCAAGTGATGACAGAAGAGCAGGCAAGAACGCATGGAGATAATCCATTTGACTTAACCAAAGTTTGGTTCAAAAAGGAGTATCCACTTATAGATGTGGGTACCTTTGAACTGAATAGAAACCCAAATAATTACTTCAATGAAGTAGAGCAAGCATCATTCTCTCCCTCAAATACAGTACCTGGCATAGGTCTTTCACCTGACAAGATGTTGCAAGCAAGAGGATTTGCATATCCCGATGCCCAGAGATATAGAGTAGGTACACATTATGAAGCCTTGCCTATCAATAGACCACTAAATGAGGTTAATACCTACCATAAAGATGGTCCAATGAGTTTTGAAGACATAGATGAAAAAGCAGGGCTTATCTATGAGCCAAATAGTTTTGGTGGTGCGAAAGAAGATGCTAAGTATTTAGAGCCATCTTTGGCAATTGATGGAGATGCGGCAAGATATGATAGAGGTTTAGATAATGACCATTTTTATCAGACAAGGGCTTTGTTAAAATTGATGGATGATAACCAAAAACAGCAACTTTTTTCAAATATCGTGGCAGCTATGCAGGGTGTGCCAAAAGAGATTATAGAAAGACAGTTGCTACTGTTTGAGAAAGTTTCATCTGAATATGCACAGGGTGTGAAGGAAGCTTTGGCTCAATAAAAATTTAATCCAATCGCAAGGAATATATTATGAGTAAAGTAGAAATAACAGCTACAGAAGAAGACAGATTTGCCCAGCTTCAACTCTTTGCACTCGATTATGCAAGAGAAGGAAACACTGAAGAATTGGAAAAAATGATTGCACATGGAATGCCTGTAAATCTTTGCACTCACAAAGATGATACACTGCTTATGTTAGCGGCTTATAATGGCTACCTTGACACAGTAAGTATGCTTATAAAAAAAGGTGCAAACATTGACCAAAGAAACCAAAGAGGACAAACTCCACTTGAAGGAGTTTGTTTTAAAGGAAATGCCCCAATGGTCAAACTTTTAGTAGAAAATACAGCGAACATAGATAAAAATGCTATAATCTATGCAAGCATGTTTGGTCATAAAGATATAGTAAAATATATTATGGCACAAGGCGTCGATAGTAATCGATCAAAAATATTTGGGAGATTTATGAGCATGCTGGCAATAGTCACCTCCAAAATAAAAACTATAATTAAATAAAGGGAAAAAATGTCAAAAGTAATAACACAATTAAAGCAATTACAAGCAGATGCACATGCATTATTTATAAAACTACATAATTATCACTGGAATGTAGAAGGTATGGATTTTCACCCTGTACACTTTCAAACAGAAGAAATTTACACGACGATGTCTACTCTGTATGATGATGCAGCAGAAAGAGTGATGCAGCTTGGAGAAAAGCCTCACCTTACTATGGGGCAGCTTGTGAAAGATACGAATATAAAAGAGGAAACAAAAGACACTTTTCGTTCGAAATATGTGGTTGAAAGCATCATTAAAGATTTTAAATATCTTTGTAAAGCTTTTGTAAAATTATCTGATGCAGCAGAAAATATGAATGACAAAACTACAGCTGCTTTTGCAGATGACAATGTAGCTATTTTGGAAAAACAGATTTGGATGCTTGGGGCAATGGTTAAATAGTATCACTTAAAGGACTAATAAATTTAGTCCTTTATTTTCTTAAGTTTTGATATTTGAATACTTAATTTTAAATTGCACCCTTAAATATTTTAAAATATATTTTATCTCACAGTTTTAAAATTCACTATTCACTCTGTAAAGCGACACTTTGCTATAATATTTAAAATTTAATACTAGTGAATACTATGGCTGTCCAACCTAAAAAAACAAGGCGTAAATCTTCAAGTAAAAAATCATCTAAGAACAAGAAAATATTTAGTAATACTTCTACTTTCAAAAAAAGTATTTTGATTGTTTTGGCTGTGTTTGTAATGTTTTCTATGGTAGCTTTTGGTTATTTTTTAGGACAGCAGAACCATGAAGAGGTTAAGAAACATAGTATTACGATAAAAGTAGATAAGACCCAAAAGAAACGTTTAAAAAAACTTGTAAAGGTAGAAACAGAAAAACCTAAAGTTATTAAGCAACAAAAAGAAAACAATGTCTCAGATGATGTGCCTGTACCTGTAGTAAAAAAAACAAATCATGTACACTTAAAACAGCTTACTGGAAAGCCAAAGTTAATCATTATAATAGATGATGTTTCAAGTAAAAGTCAGTTAAAAAAGATACAGGCTTTGCATATGAAGATAACCCCTTCCATATTCCCACCTTTTAAGCACCATATGAAAAGCCATAATTTGGCACATGGGTTAAAACATTATATGATACATCTACCTATGGAATCTGGAAGTAAACAGTTCAACAAGCACTACAAGACACTCAAAATAAAATTTAGCAAAGCAGAAATTAAAGCTCGTGCAAAAGAACTGCGTAAATTATTTCCTACAGCACGTTATGTAAACAATCATACTGGTTCGGTATTTACAAATGATTATAAATCGATGCTAACACTCTATGTGGCACTTAAAAAAGAAGGCTTTATGTTTGTGGATAGTCGTACCATTGCTTCAACTAAAGTACCAAAAATTACTAAGAAATTTACTGATGTTTATATGGCAAGAGATATATTTATAGACAATGTGCATCATGTAAAAACCATTCATCAACAGTTACGAAAAGCAGTGGCTATATCTAAAAAGAAAGGTTATGCCATTGCCATAGGGCATCCACATACTGCAACAATGAAGGCACTATCCACCTCTGGGAGTATTTTGAAAGATGTTGAGTTGATTTATTTGGACGATTTAATGACAATTTGACATATTTTTACGCTTAGCATACTTTTCTTGTTATGATTGTAAAAAAGGCAAGTGATGAGCAAATCTATCATTGAAAATATTCCTGCTTTATTGGCTATGAAAAAATACCCTAAAACACTTTTTTACAAAGGTGACTGTACGCTACTAAAGCGTCCAAAAGTCTCTATGGTTGGCACTAGAAATCCTTCAAATTATACCCGTGAGTTTACCTATACTCTTGCAAAAGCTTTAGCAAAACGTGGGGTTTGTGTGGTGAGTGGTGCTGCAATGGGTGTAGATGCCATTGCACACACAGGAGCAGGAGAAGAAAATACCATAGCAGTAGTAGGGAATGGTTTAGATATTCGTTATCCTGTGATTAACAGGAGTTTAATTGAAGGCATAGAAAATAGAGGTCTGATGCTTAGTCAGTTTAATGATGGCTTTAGGGCAACGGGGTGGAGTTTTGTGGTACGCAATGAACTGGTGGTTGCACTAGGCGATATGCTTATTGTGACAGAGGCAGATTTAAAAAGTGGTTCTATGCGTTCTGTGGAATATGCATTAAAAATGAATAAAGAGATTTTTGTTTTGCCTCAAAGACTGGGTGAGAGTTTAGGAACAAATACTTTACTTGTGGAGGGTAAAGCGAGTGTTATTACAGATATAGAAACATTTGCTTCACGCTTTGGAAAGGCGGTAAGTACACAGGTACAAAAAGATGATTTTTTTTATTTTTGTCAAGCTTCACCTAGCTTTGATGAGACCATATCAAAATTTGGAGATAGAGTATATGAAGCAGAACTTGAAGGAGTAGTCACGATACACAATGGTGTCGTGAGATTACAATAAGTTATTTACTTTCAGGAATTGTTTTTTTTACCTTTGAAAGTTGTGAAATTAAGTCTTCAAGTGATTCTTTAGGAAGCATTCCAGCTTGCACGAACTGTACATTTCCTTTGGTATCTAAAGCTACTAAAAAAGGTATGCTTCCTCTCCATCGTGTTCTTCGCTGAATGTAAGATACTAGCTCTGTAGCTTTTTTTTCTGACACTACGATGTAGTTGATGCCTTTTTCTTTGGCAAATTTTGCAGCTTGTTTGTTGTTGTGACCTTGTACCTCAATAGCAACAATAGCAAGTTTACCTTTATATTTTTCTTGTAGTTTGGTGAGATGTGGAATAGAAGCTAAACATGGAGGACATTTGTGTCCAAAAAACTCTAAAAAGACAACTTTTCCTTCAAGCCCTTCAATTTTGAGCCCTTGCTCTGTACCTTGCACCTTGTACGTTTTACCTGTAACGTCGGTCATTGTCATAGCAGGTACTGTTTGGTCAGCGTGTAGTGTTGCAAGAAGTGAAAAAAGAAAAAGGGTTAGGCTGAGTATTTTTGTCATATTGGAACCTTTATATATTTAGTAATTTAAAGTATACCCTAAAATGGGTGTGAAAATAGTGTAATTTAGATAAATTTTGAGTGGAAAATATTTCGAAGAGCACCTTTGGGACAAAAGGAAGAAAATATTCAAAAGAAGACCTAAAAATGTATAAAAAGGAGGGGTTATTTTAGGTGTCCCTTAGGTACTCTTGTAGGTGTAGTATAATTTATCTAGGTTAACCGTATGTAACTAAAGAGTATAATGAAATTAGAAATTAGGAGTAGTAATGTTTGTACGAATATTAGGATTTATTAGCATATTGATTGTACCTTTATTGGCAGAGGTTTCATTGGAAAAGAAAATAGGTCAGATGCTCATGATAGGTTTCCATGGTATAACAGCTACAGCTAAGACACAAATATGTAAAGACATTAAGAAATACAATGTGGGTGCAGTGATTTTATTTGATTACAACCCTGTAAATAAAAATAAGCCTAAAAACATTGCTAGCAAAAAACAACTAACAAAACTTACTAAAGAACTCCAAGCATGCTCTACAGATGGAAAACTACTCATTGCAGTGGATCAAGAAGGGGGTAAGGTACAGCGCCTTAAGAGAAAATATGGCTTTTATGGAAAGTTCCCTAAAGCTTCTGATGTCATCAAGATGGACCAAAGTCAAATTAAATCTACATACAAAAAAATGAGTAAAGAGCTTA
>CAZEUM010000075.1:0-5914 GCA_964514765.1 uncultured Sulfurovum sp. | reverse complement strand
TAGTGTAGCATTTTATCGCTTTATTTGTGGTTTGTGTCCTGACCCTAAAGTTTAAAGTTCAAGGGTGTTGCACTTAGGGCATTAAATGTTTTATGACACTCTTTGTATTTGTAGCGTTGCAACCTTGACCTGTATCCCCATTTATAAATTGATGTTGTACCACAAGTAAGGACAATGACTCACTTTCCCTGTTGTATCTTCTAAAGTTTTAATTGAGCATTTTTGATTGAGTTGATTTTGTAGTTGTTTAGATTGTGTTAGAGTAAGTGTATTTACTTGGCTTAAAAGCCTATGGAACGCTTCATTTCGCATATCCTTGCCCTCCTTTTTAAAGAACTCATTCTTTAGTATACTACTTTTCCACCACTAATGTGAATATAGCCATTGCTATATTCGTATCAACTTTAAAGGGTTAATATATTTCGATTTTTTTGTCGCTTGAAATATAAGTTTAGAGCTTACTTTACCGATTACATAACCCTTTTTAATCTTAGTTCCCACACGAATAGTAGGGGCGATTTTAGAGAGTCCTGCGTAAACTGTATGCATTTTCCCGCTATGTGCAACTACAACAACTTTACCAAGCATAGAACTTTTTCCAGAAAAAACCACTTTCCCGTTGAGGATATTATAGACTTTTGCATTCGGAGATGGTGCTTTTAGTGTTACAGACTCATTAAAGATCTTAATCTTATAAATAGGATCTATATAGGTACCATATTTTTTAATTAATTTTGCTCCAGGTAAAGGAGATATGGTCTTGTTTCCTTTATAGGCATAGGTTTTTGACTTTTTATAAGAAGAGTTAACCTGTCTTACTTTAGCACTGGCTTTGGCACTGGCTTTATAGACTTTTTTCTTTGTTTTTTCAGCTTTTACCGAGGCTAAACGTGCTTTGGCCTTATCTTCTTTTGTTTTTGCTCTACGCAATGCTTCTTTTGCTTTTCTTGCATTAATACCTGCAAGTTCTTTCTCTTTTCTAATGCGTCTTTGTCTCTCTTTTGCAAGACGCATTGCTTTTTTTCTCTCAACTGCAGCTTTTCGTGCAGCTTCTACTTCTTGCTTTTGTAAAATGTTAAGTTTTGCCAACGTAGCACGAAGGGAGTTTTGTTTATCTTCTATTTTTATTAATCTACTAGAATATTTTTCTTCATCTTTTGCTAACTTTTTACGTAATTTTTCTTTGGCTAGTTTTTTTTCGCTAAAAGACTTTCTTTTTTTAATCATTCTTTTTATCTCTAATTCTGTCTTATTGCGTAAAGAAAGTTTGTTTTTCTTACGCTTTTTTAATGCAAGAATTTCCATTTTTAAAGTAGATAAAGTAGCAGAATTATATTTTTTGTATGCCTTATATACTTCTTGAGTAAGTATAGATTTTTTTGTAGGTTCATGTGCCTGTTCCATAGCAAAAACAATGGAAAACTGTTCAGATAAAAGTCTAATAAACACTTTTCGTTTTTTTTCTAACACTTGACTTGTCTCTTTGAAGTCTTGCTCAAACGTAATCAATTCACTTTTTAGTGTCTCAAACTTTTTTTCAGATTTCTCCTGATTACGTTCTAGTGAAGCAATTTTTTTTCCCAAATATATAATGTCTGTTTCGGCTAATTTAATATCTTTTGCAATTTGACTTAAAAGTCTGTTTGCTTTTTTTTGTTGAGAAGATGTTGCTGAAAGATTTTTTCTTGAATCTTTAATTTTGCTTGTAGTTGTTGCAGCATGAAGCAATCCAAAAGCAAAAAGACAAAGTACGATGAAGGATTTCACTCCTGTACTCCCTTAGTGCTAAAGACAACAGAATATACAGCAATAATAACGATGAGTATTGCTGAGGCAAATAAAATGCCAATATCGCTCATTTTAAACAATGCCTCTTGATTTTCCATGATAATGTCTATTCCACTCTGTTCTGCCCAGTAGAATTTTATATAGATAAATATACCAGAGACCAAAAGTGTAGCAAAAAAAGCATCTACTAAAGCTACTTTAAAAAGTATACCTGAGCGTAACATCATAGGTGCCCCAAATATCTCCATTACCTGCATACGTTCTTTATGTGCGTATTTCCATATCTCCATCTGCTTAATAATTAAGAAGAGACTCACAATTGTCATAAAACCTATAAATATTTTTAATATTAATTTAATAAAAGCAAAAAGTTTATAACTAGAGTCATTAGACCCTGCAAATGTTTCTACCTTCTTAATATTGGGATCCGATTTAAGATCTGATTTAATTTCATCAAGTCCTGAACTGTGAAGATAAACATCCAAGCCCACATTATAAAAATACGGTAATGCCTTCAAAATAGCTTCACGTGTATTCTTATTTACACCTTTTGCCACTTCAGAAACAATCGTGTCACGCTTGAGTTTTTCAGAAGACACTATATGACTGTTCAAGGCTTGAAAGCTAGAAAGTTCTACAGGTTTTTTTGTTAGCACAAGCATTGAATAACCTTTGGTAAGACTGTCCTCATGTGTATTGGTACTACGTTCAAAGACAAGATACAATTCAATACCCAACAAAATAGCCATCAATGGCAAAATAAACATCAAATGATTTTTAATGAACTTCATATACACCCTTACTCTCTATAATAAAATGTCTATACGGCAATGAAAAAATTGTAGGGATTTTATGGGTTACTACCAACACTGTAGTGTCTAATTGTTGACAAGCATTTTCCATTAAATCCCAAATGACATTAGAAGAGTAGTCATCAAGGTTACCTGTGGGCTCATCTGCCAAAATAACCACAGGATTTTTTGCCAAAGCACGTGCAACGCCTACACGTTGTTGCTCTCCACCAGAGAGTTCTAGAGGATACTTATCTGCATGTTCTGTAAGTTTGACATGTTTAAGAAGTCTTCTTGCCTGTGTTTCCTGTATCTCTGTTGAATACCCTGCTATCATTAAAGGCAAAACAACATTTTTAGAAACCGTCCATTCATTCACAAGTTTATAATCTTGAAAAATAATACCCATGTGGGTGCGAAGTTCTTGTAGTTTACTCTGAGGTATATTTGCCAAATCAAGTCCACCCACAACAAGACTGCCTTCCGTAGGTATCAACTGTCCATACAGTGATTTAAGCAGTGTTGATTTACCAGAACCACTAGGACCAGTAATGAAAACAAACTCACCTTTTTTAATGCTAAAGTTCGCATCTTTAATAATTTCTTTTTCACCTTTTCCATATGCCAAGGTAAGCTTAGAAGCATGTATTACATTTGACATCTGCTATTTTCCTTTTGCATACATAATCTGCTCTACTATTTTCTGATGGGCTTTTAAATTAACTTTTGTTTTTACAGGAGGCGAAACAAAGTACCTACAAGTTGCTTCTTCTAAGAGTATATATTTGTGTTCTGGTCTGTCAAAACTACCAAAAGCACATTTAATTAACAAACGCTTATCACAAATTTGATATATACGCTCAAAGTGTACAAAGTAGTCCTCGTAAACCAATGCTTCTTGCGCTAAGTATTCTTCAATTTTATGACTATATTTTACTGCATTAAAATTAAATTCTATAGTCTCATTTTTACTTTTGGATTCTTGGGTACATTTTACGTACACATCATAAATATCTTTCTCTTGTTTTAGCCACCTTGCTTCATATTTAGACGTGACTTCTAGCGCTTCATTTTTACGGACTTCTACTTCTGCTTTAGGTATAGAAAAAAATGTTTTTAGCGCATACCAAAAGTAATTGTCACTGTCTGTGCGTAACTCTAATCTCCCATCTTTTTGAAGCACTCTCATGGACTCTTCTAAAAAACTAGGACTGATGACCCTTCGTTGTGGTTTTTTATCCCAAGGGACGGGAAAGTGTACAAAAATTTGAGTACAAAAATTTGAAGCTAACATTTCCAAAAACAGTCTTGCATCGTAATTTACCACCCAAATATTATCTAAACTTTGTAGTTCTATTTGTTTTAAGACTTGCTGTGCTGAAGGTGTGTGTATCTCTAGCCCTATAAAAAGTGTATCTGGGTTCTTTTGTGCCTGATAAAGCAAATGTCGTCCAGAACCAAAGCCAACCTCAACAGATACTTTTTCTTTGGGGTAAACAATATTTTCAAAATCTTCTATCTTCTTGAAATATTGTGAAGAAAGTGCTGCTTTTGTACTAGATATAGCAATATTTGAGGAGAGAATATCGAGCTTTAATTCTTCTGCAACTTTTGCAAGTGCTTCTTTAAGAATATTGACTTTTAATGGTCTTGTAACCTTGTCATATTTGAGTAAATACTCCTCTTCATCTAATTTTAGTTGCAGTAAAAACTCTTCTCCTGCATGTTCCACACCTATGAGTAAATCATCTCGAGTGAGTGCCTCAGCACAAAAAGTCATACTCTCACTTGTTTCTAGTTGTTTATGTATGATAGAAGTATCAAAAGGTGTGACTTTTAAATGTGGCATTGGTCCTGCTTATAATGTAATTTGTGTTATTTGACTTGGTTCTGAGCGAATCTTGTCATAACTTTGGGCAATAATGCGATAACGGTAACTTTTACCTCTTCTTACAAAAGTATCAATATATTCTGCCATTAGCCGTCCTTGCACTTGTGAGACAAATTTCCATTCACCCCCAGCAACAGAACGTTGCACGATATAAGCGTTCACACTTGGATTGCTATGAGGTCTCCACAAGAGTTTTACTACAGTGGGTGCAACTTTATATGCCTGAACAAAAGAAACCGCAGAAAAAGCAGGCTTTGTCTTTACAAAAAGTATTTTACTTCGGCTAGACTCTTTACCCAAAGCAAATGTTGTAAAGGTATAACTATATTCGGTATTTGCTTCTACATGTGTGTCTACAAAATGTGTAGCATAACGATTGCCTACGGTGCCTATGCGTCTAAAACTTTCTTTATCTCCAAAAGCATTACCTCTATATATATTCACACCTCGTACCCTAATGTTTTCTATCTTTTTCCATTCAAATCCAACAGAGTTCATGCTTGGCAAAGCATGGACATGACCTATGCCGGTCAAAGACGTATCTGTGCCATAGGTCATCAACCCTTTTACTCCAGCACAAGCATTAAATATGAGTGAAACAGTCACCAAGAATAAGAGGATCAATTTTTTCATCTACATCACTTTGCTTAAAATTTTTAGATAAATACAGCTTCATATCATCAAAAAGTGGAGCAACAAACTCCATTTTCTCCCCACTTTCAGGGTGAACCAAATACAATAAATATGCGTGCAGATAAACTCGTTGTATCTTATCTCTTTTGGTCTTAAATCCATATAAATCATCACCCAAAATATGACGACCCAAAGTATTGAGATGTACACGTATCTGATGTGTACGTCCTGTGTAGAGTTTTGCAGCTATAAACTCCACATTCCATTTGCTAGACAATAATTTTACAAAAGCCGTTTTAGCGTTTCTTCCATCTTGCACCACGGACATCATTAGCCTATTTTTAGGGTTACGTGCTATGGGTTTATCTACAATGACATCATCTTTAAGTGGACAGTCGATAAGTGCAAGGTAGTACCGCCCCATGCTCTTGTCTTGCAGCTGTTCGCTAAGCTTCTCATGTGCCGCGTTCGTCTTAGCCACTACCAAAGCCCCAGTAGTACCCTTGTCTATACGGTGCACGATGCCATGACGCTCTTCTCCAGATATGCTAGAAAGAGAGATACCCTTATGTATGAGCCAGTCTACAAGCGTAGCCTCCTTCACAGAAGGAGCAGGATGCACCACCAATCCACTAGGTTTGTTAACAACCAACAGATGCTCATCTTCATACAACACCTCAACATCAAAGTCTATGGGAGGTACTACTCTTTTTTCTGCCACCTTAAGCTCATAAACTATTTCATCACCCTCTACTACTTTATAGCTGGTCTTTATGATGCTCTTGCCATTGACAGAGACAAGCCCATCTTT
>CAZEUM010000074.1:0-5938 GCA_964514765.1 uncultured Sulfurovum sp. | reverse complement strand
CTGCATCACGTAAGATGCTAGACGTTGATTGTGCTGTACCTCCTGCACCTAAAAATAGAACTGTTTTGATGTTTTTGAACTCAGAAATTGCTTTTAAAAAACCAGGAGCATCTGTGTTATAGCCATAAAGTTTTCCCTCTTTCTCTACAATGGTATTGACAACGCCAATTTTTTTGGCAAAGGGATCTAGTACATCACAGGCGTTAAAAGCAGCTTCTTTATGAGGAACGGTGACGTTTATACCTTTTAGACCTAAGCTAAAAAAAGTCTCTTTAAGTTTCTTTCCATCTTTAAGTAAATAACGTGTATAATAAGCATCATAGCCTAAACCTTGAAAAGAGAGGTTGTGCATGAGGGGAGATTTTGAGTGAGAGACAGGGTTTCCAAAAATAGCAAAAAGTTCCTTCATCCATATACTTTTTGCATACTCATAGGTTTTCCATCTCTTTAAGCGTAGAAAGCAGGGCAGCTAGCTTATTTTTTACTTCTAAATATTCTAACTCAGGCACGGAGTCAGCCACTATGCCTGCACCAGCTTGTAGTGTAATGGAGTCTTCTTTTATAAGTGAAGTACGTATAGCAATGGCTGAATCCATATTGCCATCAAAAGAGAAGTATCCTACCGCACCAGAGTAGAAACCACGTTTTAGACCTTCGTACTGGGCTATGCGTTTCATCGCTTCTATTTTAGGTGCACCTGTCATGGTACCTGCTGTAAAGGTTGCTGCAAAGAGGTCGAACATGTCTTTACCTTCTTCTATGTTTGCTTCCACGTCTGTAACCATATGCATAACGTGAGAGTATTTTTCAACACGCATCATATCGGTTACCTTTACTGTACCTGTTTTGGCTACACGCCCAACATCATTTCTACCAAGATCTATAAGCATAAGGTGTTCTGCACACTCTTTAGGGTCTGCAAGCATTTCAAGCTCAAGTTCTTTATCTCTAGCTGCATTTTTGCCACGTTTACGGGTACCTGCTATAGGACGAAGAAGTATTTCACCTTCGGTTAGTCTTACCATCACTTCAGGGCTTGAACCACAAATAGAGAAGTCTTCATAATCAAGTAGAAAAAGATAAGGAGAAGGGTTCTTAGAACGTAAAACCCTATAGAATGAAAGAGGGTCAATCTTTCCTTTTTGCGTATACCTATTTGCTAAAAGTATTTGAAATACATCTCCTGAACGTATGCTTTCTTTAGATTCATTAATAAGAGCTTTAAAACGTGCTTCATCAATACTAAAACTACCTTCACCCTCTAGTTGAACAGCCTTCAAGGGCATAGGTGTACAGGTATTGTGGAAAATATTTTCTATGGTCTCAATTTGAGAATTAAAAGAATCATCATTGAGTATGAGGGTAAGTTTTGCTGCTTTATGTGAGTAGGCAATGATGATTTTAGGACGTACTAAATCTAAATCAGGAGTATTAAGTGGGTCATCTAATCCATCCATACTCTCTTCAAGTGTGGGCTCAAAAACTTTCACCATATCATAAGCAATAAAGCCAATAAATCCATCTACAAATGAAAACCCTAACTCTGAAGCAAGTTCTTTATATTTTTCTTGTTCAAGCTTATTGTAGTAAGATTTCAAGAATGTAAAAGGATTTGTATCTAGTACATTTTTATTACCATTGCTATCTATATATAGTGTGGTTTTGTCTTTATAGCTAAGGCGTTCTTGTGCGCCAATAGTGATAAAGGAAAAATTGCCATCTACAGAATTGACAACAGATTCAAAAAGCATAGTAATCTCATTGGGAAAAATCTCTTTTATTCTTCCATAGAGTGCAACGGGGGTAAGTTGGTCAAATAGTATGGTTTTATGCATCTTTGACTACTTTTTTACCACAAAAGCTTTTTTATTGATGCGATCTCGTACTTGTATAAGTGCAGCATCAACAGAAGCTCTTGAACGATAGGGTCCAATCAGTAACTTTTTTATACCTTTGGTGTTTGCTTTTGTGATACTGTAGTGGAAACCAGAATTTTTAATGACCGATAAAAATCGTGTGCTTGGAGCTTGGCTAAATGACCCTACTTGTATAAAATAACTTACATGAGGAAGCGTTTTAGAGGTCTCTTTTTTCATTGCTACAGGTGTAGACTTTTTGATTTCTTTTGTTAGAGGTTTAGGAGTGCTAGCTTCAGGTATTTCTTCTATAGGGAGTTTTTCTGCAGGAGGTTTTTGGGTAAATTCTTCTGTGATTATGACCGTTTCTTTTTTGATTTCAGCTATTTTTCCCTCCAAAGGCTCTTTTGGAGGTGCAGGCTCTTTTGTTACCTCTTTTTGTATAGGCTCTTTTTTGGGTGCCTTAATCTCTTCCTCTATGATAGTAGAAAGAGAAAGTTCTTTTTCTACTTTGGGTACTTTTTTAGGTGCTTGCAATTTTAATTCAGGTGCAATCAATACGCTATTATTGTCTTTTGTCTTAAGTATTGCGCTACTTGAATCTTCTGTGTACATCTTCGCAAGAATAATCCCCACAATTAAAAAAACAATAAGCAGTGCAATAATGGTTAAAAAACTTTTTGTTTTACTGTGGCTTGGTTCAATAGTATCTATAATTAGGTCATCAAGATTGTGATCATTCATAAGGGGGAAACTCTCCAAATATAATTTTAAATTAATTATATCATACTACTATAATAGTTAAAGACTTTTGTAAGGTAAAGTAGCGATGTTATAGGCTTGAGGAAGGTGGAGTGAAGGTAAACATTTCCATTTTTTGCTCATCTTTTCTTCAAGGGACTTTGAAAGTGCTTCTAGCCTACTATGTGATTCTTCTAAAGTAAGTTTAGAAACAGGTATAAAAACTTGTAAACGCTCTACATCTTTACCCCTATAAATAGAATAATCCAAAATACCAAGGGTGTTAAATAAATGTTTTATAAGATGATAAAATCTCTGATATTCATCTCCTTTATATTCTATGAGTAAATAATTGCTTCTATTGTCTTTTAGCAAAGGTAGGGCAATAGTGTATTGTTTGTCTAAATGTTGCTTTAGAAGTAAAGGGGTAAATACTTCATTAATGCGTTCAAACTTAGCATAGAATGTACGATTGTTAAACGGTATTTGTTCAACAATCGTAGATTTTTTAATGTAATAATAATCTGTATTAAATTCTAAATCAAAAACTTTCAACTGCTAAACTTTTATTTAACAAGTTGCATGAGCTTAGAGCTGAAGTAGTCACAGCGACAACGTAGGTTTTTGGATATATTCAAAAAGTACCCCAAGATTAATAGATTGATTTGTCATAAATGACAAAATCTTGCGCCAATACTTTCATCTCGTCTTTTATTGTTATATGAAGTGCTGTATCGGTGATATTGTCAAGTACATCAGCAATTTTATTTGCAATAATCTCAAACTCTTTTTCTTTCATACCACGAGAAGTTAATGCTGGGGAACCAATACGTACACCAGAAGTGACAAATGGGCTTCTTGTCTCACCTGGTACGGTGTTCATATTTACAGTAATTCCAGCAGCCCCTAGTGCTGCATCAGCATCTTTACCTGAAAAGTCTTTGTCTAAGAATGATACAAGTACAAGATGGTTGTCTGTACCACCAGAAACTACATCATAGCCACGCTCCACAAGGACCTCTGCTAGTTTTGAAGCGTTTGCTTTAACTTGTTTTGCATATGTTTTCCACTCAGGACTCAAGTTATGTTTAAACCCTACAGCTTTTGCGGCTATCACATGTACTAGTGGACCACCTTGAAGTCCGGGGAAGATGGCAGAGTTTATTTTTTTAGCGATAGCTTCATCGTTGGTCATAATCATCCCACCACGTGGACCTGCCAGTGTTTTGTGTGTGGTTGTAGTCACAACGTCCGCGTAAGGGAAAGCACTTGGATGTTCACCTGCACATACTAAGCCAGCAATGTGAGCGATGTCTGCAAATAAAATAGCGCCTACTTCGTCAGCAATTTCTCTAAATTTCTTAAAGTCTATTTCTCTTGCATAGGCAGAAGCTCCACAAACAATAATTTTTGGTTGTACGGTTTTTGCAATTCTCATCACTTCATCATAGTTTATACGGCCGTCAAGTTCAACACCATAAGTAAATGAAGAGTAGTTTTTACCAGAAAAACTTGGTTTAGACCCATGAGTTAAGTGACCCCCATGGCTTAAGTCCATACCTAGTATTTTTTCTCCAGCTTTAAGAAGTGCAGCATACACAGCACCATTGGCTTGTGAACCTGAGTGAGGTTGTACATTTGCAAATTTACAAGAAAAAAGCTCACAAGCTCTGTCTATGGCTAGTTGTTCAACCACATCTGCAAATTCACAGCCACCATAGTAACGTTTATATGGGTATCCTTCCGCGTATTTGTTCGTAAAGACTGAACCCATAGCTTCCATTACAGCAGGTAGGGTAAAGTTTTCAGAGGCTATCATCTCTAAGTGTTCTGTTTGTCGTTCTCTTTCGTTCTCAATAGCAGCAAATATCTCTGGGTCAAATGATTCTATAGCGTATGACATAGTATTCCTTTTTTGTGGGCAGTTTTTAATGTGTATTTATAGCTAATTTAATCTAAATTTGTTATGAATTTTAATGGAATATTTTTAATGATGTAGTGGTGGGTCGGCGGAGACTCGAACTCCGGACCACTCGGTTATGAGCCGAGTGCTCTAACCAACTGAGCTACCGACCCTTGGTTATTGAAAATCTTTGCTTTGCATGGTGATTTTCGAGTCAGAATTATAACGACTGTAGTCTTTAAATGCAATTAAATTTTGTAAAATTCCGAAAATTACTGCAAATATGATAAATGATGTCCCTCCATGACTAAACATGGGTAGAGGAAGTCCCACTACAGGGGCTAATCCAATAATCATAAAAATATTGACACCCATGTAGACAAAAAACAAAAAGGCTAAACCAGAGGAAAATGCTTTTATAAGATAGTCATTGGTATATTTAGCAGAGATATAGAGTAAATTAAAGATAAGTAAAGCGTACAATACAATGACTGCAATCATTCCTTTAAAGCCAAACCTCTCACCCAAATATGCAAAAATAAAATCGGTTGAAGAAACAGGTAAAAATTTTAGCTGTGTTTGTGTAGCATTTTCTTTAGTTTTACCATCCATTCCACCTGAACCAATGGCAATTAATGCTTGTTTTACATGGTAACTTGGTTTCCCTACAAAGTCAGAGACACGTTTTTTCTGATACGGTTTCAACTGTCCATACAAGAGTGGTGCAGAAAGTCCAAGTATAATGAAAAGAGTAGTCCAAATTTTCCAGTTAATTCCTACAATAAATAACACACCATACCCAGCTATAAGCAAGACAAGTGCTGTACCAAGGTCAGGTTCTTTTGCAATGATGATAAAAGGTATAAGAATAACGATGGAGAGCTTGATGAAACCCCAAAGTCCATAACCTTCTTCGCTTGGAGGATTTTTTGCCATAAGATAGCCCAGCATCATGATAACAGATACTTTCATAAACTCTGAGGGTTGTAGTGTAATACCAGTACCTGGGATATCTATCCATCTTTGTGCACCAAGTATGCTTTTACCTATAAACTCAACAGCAATAAGCATAGCAAGGTTTAACAGATAATAAAGAGGAACAAACCACCACATAATCTGTCGCCAAGGGATAAATGCAGAAATGAAAAATACAATGGCTGCAATTACATAGTAAATCATCTGCTTAACAAATAGATGATGGTTAATTTCATAAATAAGGATAGAAGAGATAATAAATAAAGGTATAATTTGTAATATAAGCAAATAGGAAAAATGTTTAAAAATACGTCTATCAAAGTCAAACCAAGATTCCATATACAATCCTACTATTTTTTAAGGTATTATATCAAAACATTATATTTTCTTAGAAAAAAATCATCAAGGAGCACGGTAAATCAAGACTAAGTATAAAGAAAGTATAATATTAAAAACTATTAAG
>CAZEUM010000073.1:0-6150 GCA_964514765.1 uncultured Sulfurovum sp. | reverse complement strand
GTATTCACTTAGTGGGGTAATAAAAGCAAAATATAAAAATTTAGAGTATTTCTACAACCACTTTGGTTACAATAAAGCCACCCACTACAAGCCAAATAAACATACCTAATGCGGTATAGACAGGTGCCAGCCCTAGACCTCTAAATTTAGAAAAAATGGTGCCCATTCCTAGGGCAGTCATTGCCATTGTTAGTAAAAAAGTAACCATTTCATTGATGATAGCTACAAGATTGAGAGGCAAGAGGTGTAAAGAGTTGAAGCCCGCTACAAATATGAAGTAAACTGCAAACCAAGGGATGACAAGTTTTGTTTTACCTGAGAGATCTCCATCTGTACTTTTGGCACTATAAGACAAGTAAAGACCCAATACAATAAGCATAGGGGCAATCATAATAACACGGGTCATTTTAACGATAACCGCGGCATTTGCCATCTCTTCTGGTGCACCAGGTACAGAGGCAGGGACAGCAACAACTTGTGCTACCTCATGAATAGTCCCCCCTACATAGATACCAAATTCTCTTGCAGTCATATGGAATAACCCTGTTGCATTTTCAATGATAGTTGTGTAGAGTACAGGGTAGAGGAACATAGAGATTGTTCCAAATAAAACTACCATAGAGACAGCAATGGCTGCTTTGTACTCTTCTGCTTTAAGTACAGGTTCTGTTGCTAATACCGCAGCAGCACCACATACAGATGCACCAGAAGCAGTGAGTATGGAAGTATCTCTGTCCATGCCAAATATTTTGGTACCTAGCCATGTACCAAGTATAAGTGTGGAGGTAAGCATGATGAGGGAGACCAAAAATCCATCCATACCTACTTCAGCAATTTGTTGAAAAGTAATTCTGAATCCATAAAGAACAATAGCAAAACGTAAGATTTTTTTTCCAGAGAAAGTGATGCCGCCTTTCCATGCTTCTGGGGTATGGTTATTTAAGGTATTGGCATAAAAAATACCCATGACAATACCGATAACAAGAGGAGAAAGACCTAGGACCTTCACGTATTCTAAATCTGCCACAAAAGTTGCAGCTGCGGCAAAGATAGCAACAAAGAAAATGCCTGCTAGTGTACCATTACGGTTTTGTGCTGAAAAAGACATAAAAATCCTTTTTGTTCAAAATTATTGATAATTTTTCCCGAATTGTACTATAGTTTTGATATAATTTCCATACTGTCCCATACTGTCCCATAAAATACTAAGAAAGAGAGAAAATATGAAATTAACACTGAGACAAATGCAGATTTTTTTAAATGTGGTGGTATCTGGGCACTTAACCAATGTCGCCAAAGAGATGAAATTAAGCCAGTCAGCAATTTCTATGTCTATTAAAGAGTTAGAAAATATTTTGGGTAGACCGGTGTTTGATCGGATTAACAAAAAATTAGTCCTTAATGAAGTAGGACGCGCATTTTATAAAGAAATTGACCCTATTTTTAAAAAACTTTCAGATATTGAATATGAATTTAAAAATTCAGAAAATAAGGGCATGATCCGTGTGGGTGCAAGTACTACTATTGTGGATTATTTGATGCCTGCAATCATATTCTCATATATGAGTTCTTACCCAGATGTAAAAATTACACTTAAAGAGGGAAACACAAAAAAGATTGCAGATATGATCAAAGAAGGAAGCATAGATATTGGTTTTGTGGAAGGATTTGTTTCTAATTCTGATATTATTAAAGAGAAGATAGGGGTAGATGAATTAGTTGTAGTTACAGCTGATAGAAACTTATGTCAGTCATGTACAATTAGTGAAATAGCTGATAAAAGATGGGTGCTTCGTGAAGAAGGATCCGGTACAAGAGAAGTATTTTTAGATTATATTAAAGAGAAAATGGATGAGTTAAATATATTTTTGGAACTTGGGCACACCGAATCAATTAAAAGTATTTTAATGAATAGAGAGTGTTTGACCTGTATTTCTAAAATTTCAGTTGAGAGTGAATTAAAAGAAGGAAAATTACATAAGGTCCCAGTAAAAGATTTTGAATGTAAAAGAGATTTTTTAATGATTTACCATAAAGATAAATACCACAGTGCATTGTTTGAGAAGTTTGTATTTTTCTCACGAAAACTTATGACTCAAATGATAGATGGTTCAACATGTACAACACTTTCAGGTTCTAAAAATGCTTAAGCGCTTCTTGATATTCTTGGAGATGATTGAGGTTTGTAAAAGGTTCATCATTTTTAAAGTATACAAGTTTACTGCTGACCAAAGCCAATAAATCATGGAGTTTATGATTATTTTTCTCCAACTGTGCATAAGCAAATGACAACATAGACTTTTTGTAGCACCCACACAAGGGTTGTATACCAGAAGGACTTTTTGCTATGACAATATCTGTAGCATCTTCCCTAAATTTTAAAATCTTTTCTATCACATTTTCATCAACAAAAGGTGCATCAACACTTAATATAAAAACTTCATTACAGTCTAATGTTTCAAAAATAGAAATCAGGGCAATAAGTGGGGAGTATGCTAGGTGAGTGTCTTTGATGACTTTGCAGTCAAAATCAAATTTATCACTTTTAGAGGAGATATAAATATCTTGAAAGTAAGGTTTTAGTCGTTCGTATTGAAATTGTGTGAGGCTAGGGTATTTTCCAAAAGGAAGTAGGGATTTATCTTGTCCCATGCGAGAGCTCCTTCCCCCTGCAAAAATGACAAGAGGTATTATGTGGATCATTCCCCTATGCCTATTTTACGTTTTTGATGTATAAGTAAAGCAAGAAATGCACCAAAAGTGATGAAAGCAGATATAAGGAAAAGGTATTTACCATAGGTCTGTCCCGATAAGATAGCACCTACAGAACCTCCTAGACCAAAGGCGATGCCCAGAAAAAACTGTTGCGCCAGTTTTTTTTGTGTATAGAGGGAAAATACGTAGGTAATAGCTACGGTATGGTAGAGTGCAAAAGAGATGGCATGCAAGGACTGGCTTGCAAAAGTGAGTGCAATAGAATCAGGATAAAGAAAGAGCATAAGCCATCTAAGTGCTGTAACTAGTGTTGCAAATTGTAAGATATTTAGTAGATTTTTTTGCAAAAGTGGTCCTTGGAAATAAAGCATAATAATTTCACATACCACGCCAAAACTCCACATCCATGATATCATTTCAAGTGAGATACCATGGTCAGTTTGGTAGATAGTAAAGAAGTTATAAAATCCTCCAAATCCAACCTGCATTAAAAAGATAGAAAGCCAAAATGCCCAATACCTTGACAGTGAAAAGGAAGCATCATCTTGTGCTGAAGTATGTGTTGTGCTGTCGTGCTTAGTAAGAAATACCCCAAAAAGTAGTGTCAAAAAGGCCATAGCAGATAAATAATATAGTGCTTCATAAGGAGAGTCAAGTGCCTTGCCCAATAAAAGTGCTATACCAATAAACCCTAAAGATCCCCAAAGCCTTATTTTCCCATATTGATGCTTAGAAAGTGTTGCTAGGGCTATGGTTTCTACATAAGGTAGAGAAATACCCATGGCTGCACCAAAAAGAAGATTAGCTATCAGATAAGCGTAAAAATCATGTACTGTTTGTAAAAAAATCAAGCTACCCAAAAAGGTTATGACTAAGGATATTTTATAAATTTTTTCTGTTAAAGATACATAATGTCTAAATACAAAAGGAAGTAAAAATCGCATAAATGGTGCGGCAGCATAGATGATACCTACTTCTACAGGGTTGTACTCTAAATCAAGAAGTACTTTTGGCATAAAGATTACATAAACACCCACAAGTGCAAAATAAAAAAAATAGTATGCCCCCAAAAGAGGAGAGAGTAGGTTTTTTGTATGGGTCATTTTTTATTTATAACGGCAGTTGCGGAAAGTAAATCATGCAAGGTTTTACTGTCTTTTCTAAAAAACATGAGAAGCCAACCAAAAACTGTAAAGAATGAAAGTATGGCTACAAGGTTTCTGAAAATAATGATAAATAATGAGGGTTTCTCTTGCGTATTTTCATCAACAAGGGTGATATTGTAGGCACGGTACCCAGGTGTTTGCCCACTAGAATACATAAAAATTGTTTGCACAAGAATTAAAGGAAACAAAATATATAGCCAGCCCGTTATTTTATGTGCCGCAAAATTTTCTCTTCCTTCCATCACCATATAAAATACCAGATACATTATGGGCATGAGTAGCATAAAAGCATCTGTTAAAAAAGCTTTTATTTTTAGTCTGCTACTTGCGTAATAATCTATTTTAGGAGGTTTATTCTTTTGTTTGGATTGTTTGATATTTCTAAAACGTTGTTTTGCCATTATAAATCCCAAGCCATTTATTGTAAACCTTGTGTCATAGTAAAGATAGGTAGAAGCATAGCAGAGACAATAACGCCAACAACAATACCAATAAAAAGCATCATGAAAGGCTCAAGGAGACCAAGGAGTAATTTGAGTTTATCTTCATTCTCTTCAGCATATAAATGTGACATATTGTTAAGAATTTGGGCTACTTCACTAGACTCTTCACCCAGTGCTAAAGATTGCATAAAATTACGTTTGAGTTTAACCCCTTTTGCAAGTTGTAATGCATTGGAGAGTTTGTTCCCCTCCATTACTTTTACAGAGGCATTGTCAAATAAGGTTATGAGAGATTGATTTCCAAATGTTGTTTTAGCGAGTTCTACAGCTTGGGCATACGCAACACCAGACTCTAGCATGAGAGAAAGTATGTAAGCGAATCTTCCGAGTTCATGGTTTTGGATGAGCTCACCTATTACAGGTACTTTTAGCCATAATTTATCAATGAAAGTATGAAAAATATCTAGTTTTGCATATGCCAATTTAAAAGAGAATATGACAAGAAAGATACTTACAATCATGGCAATATAGTGAGCGATTAAAAAATCACTTAGATTGAGTACAAATTGTGTAATAGGGGGCAGTGCTTGCCCTGTATCATCAAAAATATCTGTAATTTTTGGTACTACAAAGGCAATGAGAAAAGAGGTCATCGCTATGGCAACAGTAAAGATAATAGCAGGGTAGGTCATAGCACCTTTTACTTGTTTTTTCACTTTACTTTGTGCAGAGAAGAAGGTACCCATATTGGTAAGAACTTCTACCATTTTGCCACTTTGACCAGCAACATTTAGACTTTGTAAAAAGAAATCGGGTAAAGCATACACTTTTTGTGCATTAAGTGCACTATAAAGGGATTTCCCCTCGTCTATCATGGTCTTGAGTGAGTTTAAAAAAGAGACATATTTCTTCTCTCCTTCATGTTGATTCTCAAGTAAGCGCATGGCAGTAAGTATAGTCATCCCTGAGTTTAGATAAGAAGAAAGTTCTTTAGAAAAAATACTTAACATTTCTCCTGGCATTTTTCTTTTTGAAAATGCTTCAAGTGAAAATTCTTTGGTGGAAGTTAGTCCTTCATAGTATATACCTTGCGTACGGAGTTTTTGTCCTGCTTCTTCTACAGTGCTTGCCGTAACAGTACCTCTAACCTTCTTACCTGTTTTGTCAAATCCTTTGTACTTAAAAAGCATCAGCGTATCCGTCCTTGCAGTAAATTAAGAGTATTATAACTTTTTTAGCTTTTATTTTATTGTAACCTAAATCGATAATAAATAGCAGAATGCTTCCCCTTTAACATAATTTTGTTTACTATGGCTGTGGGTGCTTGAATATCTTCTGGGGGAAAAATAGTTATCTCATCAGGAATAAAAATATCGCGTTTATTTTCTTTTAAAATACTACGACCTTCTTGTTCTCTTACTCTGAAAAATTGCTGAATAATATCATGGGCACTTTTAGTATCTTTGTGATATCTTAGGATGTTGAGGCCTAGATACAGAGAATCTTCCAAAGTAAGTGTATTTCTTTCAGAGATATAGATAATTTGTTCTCTGCTATCAGTATGGACTTGTAGCACAAATATAATGGCAAAAGAGAGTATGATTACTGAAATAAGTATTTCAATGATGGTAAATGCCGGGCGTACAGTTTTCAATAGAACTCTCCCTGGTCTGATACGGAAGTACTGAGTCTTAGCCAGTATTCTTTTGCCTCTCCTATAGAAGAAAATTCTTGAGCATTACCAAAAAAAGCAGGGAGGAAATAGCTTTTATCATCATATTCAAGGATGATTTGAGTGGATGATCCATTACGGTAAAAGTTCATTA
>CAZEUM010000072.1:0-6209 GCA_964514765.1 uncultured Sulfurovum sp. | reverse complement strand
GAAGGAATTAAAATGAAAAAAATCAATCTAATCCTACTTAGTATCACATGTGCAAGCCTCATTTCATTTACAGGATGTGCTAACAAAACACAATCAGGTGCTGCCATTGGTGCTGGTACTGGAGCACTTTTGGGTCAAGCCGTTGGAGGCAATACAGGTTCTACACTTATTGGTGCAGGTATCGGTGCTGTTGCTGGTGGGCTCATTGGAAACAATGAAGAGAAAAAAGATGCCACTAGACGTGATATTAAATAAACACTTTTATACCTACTGACCTTCAAGTCAGCAGGTACTAAAATTACGAAATTATAACCTTTATCTCATCATCAAGCACATCGAAGCTCACGTTTGAGCCTTCAACAACCTTATCTTCAAGTATCAGTTCAGCTAGTCTGTCTTCGACCACTTCATACAATGCACGTTTTAATGGTCTTGCACCATAAACGGGGTCAAACCCTGCTTCTGCTATGTATGCTTTTGCGTTGTCTGTAAGTGCAATACTAATGTCACGCGTAGCCAATTTTTTCTGTATATCTTTAAACATAATATTTACGATGCTTGTAATTGCCTCTAAATCTAGTGGGTTAAAGATAACTTGTTCATCTAAACGGTTTAAGAACTCTGGCTTAAAATTACGTTTTAGTTCTTCATTTACAGCTGCTCTTCTCTCTTCTTTATCTGTAATGGTCATAATCTTATCTGAGGCAATGTTTGATGTCATGATGATGATGGTGTTTTTAAAGTCTACTGTGACTCCTTTGTTGTCTGTCAAGCGTCCATCATCTAGCACCTGCAACAGTGTGTTAAACACATCGGGGTGTGCCTTTTCTATCTCATCAAAGAGTACTACCGAGTAAGGTTTTCTTCTTACAGCCTCTGTAAGTTGTCCACCCTCTTCATAGCCCACATAACCAGGAGGTGCACCAACTAAACGTGAGGCAGCGTGTTTTTCCATGTACTCAGACATATCTATGCGTATGAGTGCTTTTTCACTATCAAACAAAAACTTAGCAAGCGTTTTAGCCACTTGCGTTTTACCAACCCCTGTAGGTCCTAAAAACATAAAACTTCCTATAGGGCGATTCAAATCACTAAGTCCTGCTTTGTTACGTTTTATGGCACGTGCAACAGCTTTTAGTGCTTCATCTTGCCCTACTACTTCTTTACGTAAGATGCTCTCAATGGCTAAGATTTTTTCTTTTTCACCTTGCAGCATTTTGTTCACAGAGATACCCGTCCAACGGCTCACGATACTTGCTATCATCTCTTCATCTACAGAGTTTTTAAGTAATGTACCCTCAGACATCATCTCTGTCCATTTGTCTTCAATCTCTTTTAGTTTTGTCTCTTGGGCAGGAATTTGTCCATATTCTATTTCTGCGGCTTTGTTAAAGTCACCATCACGTTTTACATGTTCAGCTTGTGTTTTAAGAGAGTCTATGGTAGTTTTTATAGTTGCTATTTCATTGAAAACATTTTTTTCATTGTCAAACTGACTTTGTAAGGACATACGTTTTTCATCCAAGTTGGCTATCTCTTTTTCTATCTCTTCAAGGCGTGAAGTATTTTTTTCTGTCACTTCCATCTTGAGTGCTTCACGTTCTACTTGAAGTGTGCTTATCTCACGTTTTGCTTTTGCAAGGTCTTTAGGTTCAGACTCTATTTGCATTTTAAGTTCAGCTGCTGCTTCATCTATAAGGTCTATGGCTTTGTCTGGTAAAAACCTGTCTGTAATGTAGCGGTCGGACAATTTTGCAGCAGCTATTAATGCTGCGTCTGTGATGTTTACATTATGATGTGCTTCAAGCTTGTCTTTAATACCCCTAAGTATTTGTAAAGCTTCATTGATGCTAGGTTCATCTACTTTTACAGGTTGGAAACGACGTTGAAGTGCTGTGTCTTTTTCAAAGTATTTTCTGTACTCTTTGAGTGTAGTAGCCCCAATGGTATGTAACTCTCCACGTGCAAGAGCTGGTTTTAAAATGTTTGCTGCATCATTTCCACCCTCAGATGCACCTGTACCTACAATGCTATGTATTTCATCTATAAAAAGTATGACATTCCCTGACTCTTTAACTTCGTCAATCACCGCTTTGAGTCTATCTTCAAACTCACCTCTGTATTTTGCTCCTGCTATGAGTCTATTCATATCTAGGCTCATTACACGCATGTTTTGTAAGCTCAAAGGTACTTCTTTGTTTACGATGCGTTGGGCAAGACCTTCAACAATGGCAGTTTTACCAGTACCTGGTTCACCAATAAGTATAGGGTTATTTTTGGTTTTACGGATGAGAATTTGCATCATACGTTGCACCTCTTCATCTCGTCCTATGACTGGGTCAAGCTTGCCATCTAATGCCTTTTGGTTCAAATCATCTGCATACTTAGCCAAAGCTTCAAGTGTTTCATCACCAGACTGTGAATCTATCTGTTTTCCTCCACGTATGCTCTCTAAAGTCTTTTTAAACTCAGATATATCCACATATTTTCCTAAGCTATCTTTAATGAACCCTTCATCTGCACTAGCAAGTAACCATGCATCTACAGCTAGGTACTGGTCCCCATTGGCAGTCATTACACCCTGAGCATTTTGTAAAGTTCGCACAAGATTTTGCCCTAGTTTGATGCTTTCTTTTGTCACACTAGATACTGTTGGAAGCTTGTTCGCGATGCTTTTAGTCTCTAGCTCTATAGCCACTTTATCTACATTCATCTTGTTAATTGCTTGGTGTAAGATGCTTCCGGAGTTCGTCAGCAACGCCCACAGTAGGTGCACAGGCTCTACTTCTTGGTTTTTATTGTGTAATGCCAATGACAATCCTGACTCTATAGTGCTTTGCATTTGGTTGGTTAATTTTTCTAAAATATTCATAGAATGACCCCCTAAAAGATGTTTAATTTAGATAATTATACAACCTTTAGTCGTTCTCTGTCAAGTTCCCAAATAACGGCTATTTTTTATCTAAAAGAACATTACTAATTATTATTATATTCTAGTACTTCCACGATATAATTAATATTTTTACCTATTCTCGTTTTTTTTAGAACATTTTGATATACTTCCAATTAGGAAATTATCCCAAACAGCAAAATAGGATTCCTTGAGTTCCTATTTTGCTGTTTGGGACCATGTTCCTTAAAATAAATAGTACCAGGGGTTTCAATGATTGATCTTTTTGCAACATTTATTTTCTTTTTTGCTGTTATTGACCCTATCGGAACAGTCCCAGTATTTATTGCTGTTACTAGCCAATATGATGAAAAGGATAAGCGACGAATTGCACTAAAAGCGACTCTTGTTTCAGCGATAATCTTAATATTCTTCGTCGTAGCTGGAGAGACTATCCTCACTGCAATAGACATCCCGCTTTCTGCGTTCCAAATCGCTGGGGGAATTGTCCTTTTTCTATTTGCACTTACCATGATTTTTGGTGAGAGTAAACCTGAACAAGAAATCAAATTAGTGAAGAGCGGGAATGAAACTGCAATTTTTCCACTTGCCGTTCCGTCTATTGCTAGCCCGGGAGCTATGCTCGCAGCTGTATTGCTGACCGAAAATAACAAATTTAACCTTTGGGAACAGGTTCAAACCACGGCAATGATGCTCTCAGTGCTACTAATAGTACTGATTCTCATGCTTGCTGCAAGTTGGATATATCGTCTGATAGGGAGTAATGGAGCAAGCATTATCAGTCGCATCATGGGCTTGATTCTTGCATCAGTGGCAACTGCAAGTGTATTGGATGGTATAAAGAAATATTTTATGCTATGAAGTACGAAATTGTGCCTAACAAGCTGTTCAAACGGACAAATTAAAATTGGCTAGGTTTCGTGCGGTATCTGTTTGATTGCTTTCGTCTGTTTTTGTGTAGGTCAACTCCTCACCGTTTACTTCAAAAATACCAAAGAGGGCTTGTGTCTTGACTCTTGCTGTTAGTGTAGTACTTGAAAACTATTAACTTTCTCCGGTTATAGTGCTGTCAAAAGCAACCTTTTAGTTATTTTTAAATAAAATAATAAACTTAATTCGATATCCACTCCTAAATGAAAGAAAAATATGATAAAAAAAAGTAAAAAAATTATACTCGCAGGGCTTACTACTACCCTTACTGTTGCCTATCTTTTTGGCTCATTTGCACAAGCAAAAGACACAGATACTAAAAAGATTCAACCCTCAAGTGCTAAAGAAAAACTAGAAGCCTACATTAAGTTTACACAAATTCTTAATGTAATAGAAAGCCAATACGTTGATGATGTTAATACCACAGACCTTGTAGACAAAGCACTTAAGGGTCTTTTGGTTAACCTTGATGCACACTCTAACTTTATGGATACAAAATCCTACAAAGACCTTACAGTACAAACCAAAGGAGAATTTGGAGGACTGGGTATTTCTATAGGTATGAAAAGCGGTGCACTTACAGTTATTGCTCCCATCAAAGACACGCCTGCCTATAAAGCAAAGGTAAAAGCTGGTGATATCATTTTAAAAATAAATGATCAAGCCACCATAGGCATGACCATAGATGAGTCTGTAAAACTTATGAGAGGTAAGCCTGGTACAAGCTTAGTACTTACCATCATTAGAAAAAAAGCACCTAAACCTCTTAAAATAAAAATTGTCAGAGATATCATCAAAATCCAATCTGTGTATTCTAAAAAAATTGGAGACAATATCCTTTATTTACATGTGACCTCTTTTGACCAAAAGGTGGTTGAGGGTGTAAAAGATGCCATAAATGAACATAACAATACCCAAGGTATCATCTTAGACTTAAGAAACAACCCAGGTGGTTTGTTAGACCAAGCCGTTGGTCTTGTAGATCTTTTTGTAGATAAAGGTGTCATTGTTAGCCAAAAAGGTAAGATGAAAATAGAAAATCTAAACTATGATGCATGCAGTAAAAGTACAGACATACACACACCTATAGTCACATTGGTTAATGGTGGTTCTGCCTCTGCTTCTGAGATTGTTGCAGGAGCATTGCAAGACTTTAACCGATCTATTATTGTTGGAGAAAAAACATTTGGTAAAGGTTCAGTTCAAGTAGTCATGCCCATAGGTAAAGATGAAGCATTAAAACTTACTGTAGCTCGCTATTACCTCCCAAGTGGTAGAACTATCCAAGCACTAGGTGTTACACCAGACATCATAGTACATGTAGGTAAAATTAATTACGCAGAAGATACTTTACTTTTGAAAGAAAGAGATTTGAAAAAACACCTAGAAGGTGAGCTGTTCAAATTAGATGGTGAAATACCTTCTATAAATGATAATAATAGCACAGACAGCAATACCACAGAAAACAATGAAACAAAAATTGATGACACTATAATTAGTGAAAAACAACTTTATAATGATGTTCAACTAAAGTCTGCTGTAGACATTTTAAAAGCACTTATCATCACCAATAAAGGAAGAAGATAATGCTGCATGACACGCTTAGCAAACAAACACTCATTTATGAGGGTAAAGCAAAGAAAATATGGTCAACGCAAGACCCTGACCTTTACATCTCTGAATTTAAAGATGATCTCACTGCGTTTAATGGTGAGAAGAAATCAAGTAAAGCAGGTAAAGGTGCACTCAATAACGAAATTTCTACAGAACTTTTTAAATATCTCAATGAAAAAGGCATTGCCACTCATTTTGTTGAAATGATAGATGCTAGCCACATGCTTCATAAAAAAGCTGAAGTCATTTATATTGAAGTCATTGTAAGAAACATAGCCACAGGTTCGTTAAGTAAAAACCTAGGCATTGAAGAGAAAACAGTGCTTCCTTTTACCCTCATAGAATTTGACTATAAAAATGATGCTTTAGGTGACCCAAAACTCAATGACCAACACTGTATTTTATTAAACCTTGTTAAAGACAGCTCTGAACTTGACTACATCCGATATATGGCAAGACGTATCAATACCATCCTTTCAGAGTTCTATGCAGCACTTGATATTAAAGTAGTAGATTTTAAATTAGAATTTGGTAGAGATAGCAATGGAAATATTATCTTAATCGACGAACTTAGTCCAGATAACTTTAGGCTTTGGGATGCCAATACAGATAAAAAATTAGACAAAGACAGATTTAGACAAGGGCTTGGTGGGCTTAGAGAAGCTTACAAAATGGTACTCGATAGAATTAAAAACAGATAAAACCATCCTATAAAGAACAGCTTAAACCATAAGGCTATTTTTTAGACAGAGGT
>CAZEUM010000071.1:0-6235 GCA_964514765.1 uncultured Sulfurovum sp. | reverse complement strand
ATGCTAAAATATTTTTAACTCCTGGTGGTGCTGTCCCTAACATTTGGGTAGACACCAAAGGAAGAACACAACAAACAACTTCTGCACAGCAATAACTGAACAACATGGGGTCTTGTCTCACGGCAAGTCCCTACACTTGGAGAAACTTCACATGACCATAAACTGGAACAAAACCCCCCTCATCCCTGCTATAGCACAAGACTTTGAAACAAATGAAGTCCTGATGCTAGCTTACATGAATGAAGAAGCGTATACTCTGACACTTAGTACAGGTTATGCCTACTACTTTAGCCGAAGCCGCCAACGTATTTGGAAAAAAGGTGAAAGCTCCCAACATACCCAAGAAGTTAAAGATGTACTTTTAGACTGTGATGCCGACACTGTAATACTCAAAATAAGACAAAATGGTGTAGCCTGCCATACTGGTACAAAAAGTTGTTTCTTTAGCTCTGTAATGCAAGATAAGATTATATTAGAAAAAGAGATAGACACCGATGCTATTTATGGGGTAGTCGATACACTTTATCATACTATATTGGCCCGCAAAAATGCAACAGATAGTGAAAAGTCATGGACTAAAAAATTACTTAATGACAAAGATTTGATGCTTTCTAAAATTCGTGAAGAGGCAGATGAAGTTTGTGTGGCTATCAACGAAGAGTCTGACGAACAAGTCATCTATGAGTCTGCAGACCTACTCTACCACGCCCTAGTTGGTCTAGGCTACAGAAACATCTCTCCTGACCGCGTGAAACAAGAGTTAGGCAGGCGTTTTGGCATGTCAGGGATTAGAGAAAAAAAAGCTAGGACTAAATAGACTTAGGGTCAAAATAATAGAATGGTTTTTTCTCAGATATATCCATTTCTAAGTCTAACCCTTCCAATATCTTCATAAAGAGTTGTAATGATACTTTATCGATAGAGCCATTCTCTAATTTAGAGAGTGTTTGCCTTGTTATACCTACTTTATCTGCAAGTGTACTCTGTGTTAACTTTTTTTCTTTTCTCACTTTTTTCAGTGACAAGGCAATTTCATAAAATTCCATTTGGTAATTCCTTATAGGCTTTTAATCTATTTTCATTTAATGAGAAATCTAATAATTTAACAAATTTTTCTGAAAAAATAGAAAAATCTTCATTTGCCTTGGCATAGGTTATTATTTCTATTTTTATCTTTTCCACGGCTTCAATGCAAAGTATATAATCTGCCAAAGCTTCTTCTTCACTAAGAAAACAATACTTACGTCCAAACTTCATTAGCTCGTCTTGTCCAAACCAAATCTTTTTACCAAACATAGTCAAAGCCGGTTTATCTCTTGGTAAATATACAAGCGTATTGACTACATCATAAGCAGGCGCTAAAAATCGTTCCTGCATACCTTCTTCATATAAGATACCAAAGTTTTTTAAATGTGCATCTCCATTTTTAAGTAGGAAATTCATCACAGTCATTTTATAAAACTGTTGCAAATCTTCTAATTTTTGTGTAGATATCTTTGAAATTACTTTAGCAATTTTTTCATATGAACCATAATACTTTTTATCATTATGTAGTTCAAATAAAGTACAAAACTCTTCAAAAGCGTAAAAAGAGTTCTCTTCTTTTTTGTAAGTAAATTTATCTACTATAAAAAGTTTTTTACTTTTTGAGAGCCAAAACTTCGCTGTATTAATCTCTGCATAACCTAAGGCCTTCATGCAAAAATATTCATTCTCTGCTAAATGAGGGTACTCCTCTCCAAAAGATTTGATAATGTATTCTTTATTGGACAATGTCACTTTATCATGTAAATATGCCAAAACTTTTGGTTGCACACCGGCAATAGCAGAGTTGTTTAAAAATTGTGCCACAAGTTTGGAAAAAAGATCATTATCTTCACTCTCCAAGACAGCATCAAACTCCAGATAGGCACCCTCATTTGTACTCTCTCCATAGCTGAGGTAGCCTTCAATATTCTTAGACAAATAAGCAAATAAAACATAATCATTCATCTCACCATGTTCTTTAATCAAAAGGTTTTTAAGCAGTTTAAAAAGATAACCTTCTGGCATATGCATGTCGAAAATTGGATGTAAATGGTAGTGAGAGGTATAGCTCTTTGTACTAAAAGGCATCGTCAAAGAGATAGGATTATTAGATGTATAGTTATAAATAAACTCATTTGTTGCGTGGTTAAAATTAAGTACGCCTGCGTCATGATTATTTGCAAATATTTTTAATATTTTCTTGCCTTATGTTAATTTCAATTTACATTATAGTAACAATATATAAAATTGTCAATTATAATTAACATTTAATATCATTATTTCAAGAATAAATGTGGATAAAGTACTAACTAAGATGCTTATTATTAAACAGAACAGCCTGGGCTACTTGCATTTCCTCCAGCAAAATAGTTTCCATCAAAACTTACAAGCGAATAGTTTCCTTCCTTACCAAGAGACTCCTTTAATCCTTTAATCGATAAGAAAGCAAGAGAATCTGCACCCATATTGGCTGCAATCTCTGCAGGTGTATATTTACTTGAAATGAGTTCCATTGTTGTTGGTGTATCTATGCCATAACGGCAAGGATATTTTATCTCAGGTGCGGCAATACGCATATGCACCTCTTTTGCCCCTGCTTCTTTAAGCATACGAACAATTTGTTTAGATGTCGTTCCACGTACCAAAGAATCATCAATAATGGCAACTCTTTTACCTTCTATAAGATGTTTTATAGGAGAGAGTTTTAGTTTTACTTTTAAGTCTCGTATCTCTTGCGTAGGCTCAATAAACGTACGTCCTACATAATGATTACGTACAATTCCCATCTCAAAAGGTACACCCATACCTTCAGCATATCCTCTTGCTGCGGCTACACCAGAGTCTGGTACGGGCAATACTAAGTCAATATCAGCAGGTGTTTCCTCTGCCAATTTTTTACCCATTTTCAAACGCATTTCATAGACATTTTTACCATCAATAATACTGTCTGGTCTTGCAAAATAGATATACTCAAAAGCACAGGGATGAAAGTCTACATTGTCAAATATCATTTGAGAATGTGGTTCTTTACCTTCCTCAAAAATAAGCATCTCTCCAGGCTTTACATCTCGAATAAACTCAGCCCCTACAAGCTCAAAAGCACAGGTTTCAGAGGCAACTATGTATCCACTCTCTTTAAGTTTTCCAAGGCTCAATGGGCGAATACCAAAACGATCACGGATTACAAACATTTTTGAACGACTCTGAATGGCAAGACAATACGCACCTTCTATTTTAGTCAGCATATCTTTAATACGGTCTTCCAAAGATTCTTTCTCAGACTTTGCTATAAGATGAATGATATTTTCAGTGTCCATATCTGTTTGGAAAATAGCACCTTTATCGATAAGTGCCTGTCTTACTTCTTGTTTGTTAATCAAGTTTCCATTGTGCACTACAGAAATTTCTCCAAGTTTATACTTAGCAAAAACAGGTTGTGCATCACCAGCAGATTCAGAACCTGCTGTAGAGTAACGGTTATGTCCAACAGCACAGGAACCCTCTAATTTATCTAGTGCATTTTGAGAAAAAACATCTGCTACCATACCTCTTTTTTTATAGATATTTATTTTTTCACCATAAGCTACAGAAATGCCTGTGGCTTCTTGTCCGCGATGTTGCATAGCAAAAAGCGAATAATACGCTACTGTTGATGCTTTTTGGGCTCCAAAAACTCCGACGATTGCACACATATCATATTCCTAAACAGTCACTGATAGAGTAGAAACCACTCTCTTGCTTGACTAGCCATTTTGCTGCTCTTATAGCACCTTTTGAAAATGTTTCTCTGCTTGTTGCTGTATGATTAAGTTCTAAAAATTCACCATCATTGTAAAACCCTACAGTATGTCGTCCTACAATGTCACCACCTCGCAGTGCCATCACCGCAATTTCATCTTTCGTTCTTGCACCTATTTGCCCATCTCTACCACTCACACGCACTGCATCAAGGTCAAGCCCCCTGCCTTTTGCTGCAAACTCTCCCAATGTCAATGCTGTACCACTTGGTGCATCTACTTTATGTTTATGGTGTTGTTCTACTATCTCTATGTCAAAATCTTCAAGTGTTGCCGCCACTTTTTCTACTAACTGTTTCAATAAAGCAATACCCGCTGACATATTTGAGGCATACAACACAGGCATCTTTGTTGAAGCTTCCATCATAAGATTATTTTGATGTTCAGTAAATCCTGTGGTTGCTATCACCAATGGCTTAGGATTATCTAATGCGGCTTCACACAAACTTTGTGTAGCAGCGGGAGCAGAAAAGTCTATCACCACATCACAATTTTCTAACAATGCTTTCATACTGTTGGTTACAAGGACATCAGAAGGAAGTTCTCGTTTAAGCTCATCAAAAACATGTACTGTACTAAGAGGCAAAACATCATCATGCAACAAAGAATCTATAAGAAGATTTCCCACCCTACCTGTACTGCCAACTATACCTACTCTATGGGTTTGAAGCATTATTGTTGCTCCTGAATATATGAAATTACTTGTAAGGCTGCGATAGCTCCATCCCCTGCAGCAACGACAACTTGCTTAGGTGCATTTATACGTAAGTCACCTGCGATGAACAGACCTTCAACTGAAGTTTGCATCTTCAAGTTCACTATGACTTGACCCCAATCATTCATTTCACAGATAAATGCACCTTTATCGTCTTTAAGCACATCATTTTTTACATCTTGTCCTACAAATACAAAAAGTCCCGTATTGTCCATGTGCGTAATTTCATCTGTTTTTAGATTTTTTATATCTACGCCAGACAAGCCCATGGCATCACCAACTGCTTCTTCTATAACTGAATCAGTAATAAAATGTATGTTTTCTTTTCTAATGGCTCTTTCCAATGTAGGAGGTGCTGCTCTAAATTCATCTCTTCGGTGCACCACATACACATCAGAACAAATATTTGAAAGGAAAAAAGCTTCTTCTAGTGCAGTATCTCCACCACCCAGTACAGTCACTGGTTTATTTTTATAAAAGAACCCATCACATGTAGCACAAGTACTCACTCCTCTTCCAAAAAATTCATCCTCGCCATTGAACCCTGCACGCTTTGGTACTGCTCCCGTACAAACTATGGCTGTTTTGGCTTCTACTGCATCTCCACCGTCAAGAGTGATGGTAAAGTGTTCTCCTGTTTTTTGTACAGAGTTTACTTTTTTCATCTCATGTTTAAGTCCAAAAGCAAAACACTGCTTCTGCCAAGTATCCATAAAATCAAGACCTGTTTTTGTGCCATCAAAAAAACCTGGGTAGTTTTCTATCTCAGAACTTTTTGTTATCTGTCCACCAGGTACACCCATTTCAAATAGAGTCACATTTTGAAGACCTCCACGAGAAGCATAAAGTCCTGCTGTTAAGCCTGCTGGTCCACCACCGATAATTGCACAATCTAACATTTTAAATCCTTAATATTAAAGTATAAATAATTAAGCAAATTATACAATGATAAAACTTGCTTAAGTATTTAATAATAAAGTTTATGAAAAGTCGGGGTAACAAGTGCGAGAAGAGAGAAGTTCTCTCTTCAGATATTCTATGAAAGTAATGCGTTAATTTTTTCTGAAAATTGATCTTTAGAAGCTGCACCAATCATTTGGTCAACCATCTCACCATCTTTAAAGAAAAGAATAGCAGGGATAGATCTGATACCATATTTCACTGCAATTTCTTGCTGCTCATCAGTGTTTACTTTACAGATAGCTGCTTTACCATCAAAATCAACTGCAAGTTCTTCAATCACTGGAGCAATCATTCTGCATGGTCCACACCATGGAGCCCAAAAGTCTACCATTGCTACACCTTTAGCGATAGTCGCATCAAAATTTTCTTGTGTTAAATCAATATAATTTGCCATATTTGTTCCTTTTATGTGTTAATAGAATGATTATATCCTAGATTTCTTATAAAGACTATTGTTAGAACTTATATTTTTTACAATTACGTAAGTCTTATGTAGCAAGTGTGTACAATTTGGACAAAAAGACTCTTATTTATACTTCATTCAATATAATTTCTGGAAATTTTGCAGAACGTGTGCCAAGTTTTGCTTTGGTATTTTCACTTTTTACTGTATATACAAAAGATATTTTGGCTTTATCTGTATTATTTCTATTTGCTCTATGTAAAAGTAAAGAGTGAAAAATGACGACATCACCTTTTTTTAAATCTGTAGATACTTTTGTTGCTATAATTT
>CAZEUM010000070.1:0-6238 GCA_964514765.1 uncultured Sulfurovum sp. | reverse complement strand
AGGAGATGTTTATGAAATTAAAAACATTATTATTCTCAGCAATGATTTTATTGCTTGGGGGATGTACGCAAGAGACACAAAATAGCCTTAGTCGTTCACTTCAAAATTGGACAGGAACCAGTGGGGTACTGGATGTATATGCCGCAGATAAGCTTGTTCATAAGTTTATACATATAGACAAACTATCAACTGCTTACGGTAGCAATGATGGTCAAATCAGACCTTACCGTTATGGGTACGGTATAGATGATCTGAATTTGAATGGCAAAGAGGATGTAGGAGAAAAGAAAGTTTATTTTGAATTTTCTGATTATTCCACATCATATATATTTTATGAAAGAAACTAAGGAGAAGATGTAAATGAAATTTATTTCAACAAAAGAAGCACCGCAAGCTATTGGACCCTATTCACAAGCAGTAGTAGCCAATGGGCTTATCTACACTTCAGGGCAAATTGCCTTAACACCAGAGGGTGTAATGGCTGCAGAAGATGTAGAAAATCAAACACACCAAGTCATGAAAAATCTTTTTTATGTACTTAAAGCTACAAATGCACATTTTAATGATGTCATTAAAACAACAATATTTTTAGCAGATATGAATGATTTTGAGAAAGTGAATGCCATTTATGCACATTATTTTGCTGCACATAAACCTGTAAGAAGTACTGTAGCAGTAAAAACATTACCTAAAAATGCATTAGTAGAGATAGATTGTATTGCTTTAGCAGGCAAGGACTATAGTTATTAGAGAGATAAGTGAGAGATAGTTGCATAAAATTTCTTGGTTTAACAAAAAATTAAAACAACTTTGGGTATAATCTCAAACTTTTTAAAAAACAATAGATATAAAGGGTTTGCAATGTACGCAATCATTAAAGCAAGTGGACAACAATTCAAAGTTCAAGAGGGTGATATCATCTGTTTTGACAACATGAATCTTGAGCCAAAATCGGCAGTAGAATTTAAAGAAGTTTTGGCACTCGACAACGGTGAGTTAAGAGTAGGAGCTCCTTTCGTAGAAGGTGCTGTAGTTAAAGGTGAAGTGATTAATGAAGGTAGAGATAAAAAAGTTATCATCTACAAAAAAAGAAGAAGAAAAGATTCAAAACTTAAACGTGGTTTCAGAAGAAGCTTTACTAGAGTTAGAATTACAAAGATAGTGTAAACTAGATTTCTTATGCTCAAGCATAAGTCTTTAGTGAGATGTACCCCAAGGGTATTTCCTGCGGGCAATCGTAAAATTAGCTTTGCTGATTTTAGAGAAGAAAATTATAATAGAAAAAGGGGCATAAGATGGCACACAAGAAAGGTCAAGGATCTACTCAGAATAACCGTGATTCGGCTGGACGTCGTTTAGGCGTTAAAAAATTTGGTGGTGAAAGCGTTATCGCTGGTAACATCATCATCAGACAAAGAGGAACAAAAGTACACCCAGGAAATGGTGTAGGTATGGGTAAAGATCATACTCTATTTGCACTTATTGAAGGTGTAGTTAAATTTGATAACAGAGCTTCAAATCAGAAAAAAGTTTCAGTAGTACCTGCATAAATATAATTAAGTCCAAGTCCTAGGGCTTAATTACAAGTTCTATTCATAAAAATTTCCCTCTAACTTACTATCAAGTATCAAGAAGATGTTTACATCTATTGATGCCTAAAAACTAAGCATCTTTATAGTCAATTTTATCATTATATAGCGATAATTTCGCAAATTTAGCTATAATCTCGTAATTTATATATGCCAAAGGTATATAGAGTATTTTTGAGTGATTAAAGGTTTAGGTATGTTTGTAGATAGTGTAGAGCTTACAATAAGTTCGGGTAAGGGTGGAGCAGGTTCAATTTCTTTTTGGACAGAAAAATTTGTAGCCAAAGGTGGTCCCGATGGGGGAGATGGTGGGCGTGGTGGTGCAATCTTTTTTAAAGTAGACAACAATACAGATACACTTTCTGGATTTCGTGGTCGAACACATATTAAAGCAGAGAGTGGTCGTCCAGGAGAAGGGCGTAAATGTTACGGACGCAAAGGACAAGATACAGTAGTCTCTGTTCCTCCAGGTACTACTGTGGTAGATATGGAAACAGGTGAAGAACTTTTTGACCTTCTTGAAGAAGGTGAAGTATTGTTATTTTTAGAAGGTGGCAAAGGTGGGCTTGGAAATATGCACTTTAAATCTTCATCTAACCAAAGACCAACCTATGCACAACCAGGTTTGCCAGGTATTACTATGCAAATAAGACTTGAGATGAAACTTATAGCAGATGTAGGTCTTGTAGGCTATCCAAATGTAGGAAAGTCAACGTTAATTTCTACACTTTCGAATGCAAGACCAGAAGTGGCAAATTATGAGTTTACAACATTGACACCAAAACTTGGTGTGGTACATATGGGAGATTATGAGTCATATATGATGGCAGATATCCCTGGTATTATTGAAGGTGCAAGTGATGGTAGGGGTTTAGGCTTAGAATTTCTAAAACACATTGAAAGAACAAAAACACTTTTACTTTTGATTGATGCTGCAAACTATAGAGAGATGAAGTATCAATACGAAACACTTCTTGTTGAGCTTATACGTTATTCTGATACCTTGGCTACAAGAAAACATGCTATTGTTATTACCAAGATAGATGCATTGTCTTCAGAAGAAGTAAACCTATTAACAGAAACATTTTTAAAAGATATTGGCTTAAAAGCAAACACTATATTGAATAAATATAAAGTAGATAGCAAATATGTAAGTTATGGTTTTGAAACAGATTTTGGTCTTGCTTTACCTCAAAAAGAACCACTGTTTATTCTTCCTATCTCTTCTGTAGCACATATTAATACAGAAGCATTAAGATATGCCTTAGGTGGATTTATTAAAAATGTCAAAGAAGAAGATGAAGCTCAATAGATGGATAGTATGAAAAGAATTGTCATAAAAGTTGGATCGCATGTTTTAACCGAAGAGGGATGCATAGCCACAAAGCGAATGTTGGCACTAGTAAATCTTATAGCAGAATTAAAAGACAAGCAATATGATATTATTTTAGTCTCTTCAGGTGCAGTATCTGCGGGTTATACGCAATTAGCATTAGACAGATCAGTGGTTGCAAATAAACAGGCATTAGCAGCGATTGGTCAACCACTTCTTCTTAAAATGTATCAAGAGAAGTTTTCTAAACTAGATTTACTTTGTTCACAAATACTTTTTCGTTCAGATGTTTTTGATTCTAAAAAACATATAGATCATGCAAAAAATGCAATAGATACACTTTTAAAAAATAACGTAGTACCTATTATCAATGAAAATGATACAGTGAGTATTGAAGAACTCATCTTTGGAGATAACGACCGACTTTCAGCACACGTGGCACACTATTTTGATGCAAAACTACTTGTAATTCTTTCAGATATAGACGCACTTTACGATAAAGACCCAAATAAATATGACGATGCAAAGCGTCGTGTAGTAGTTACAAGCATTTCAAAAGAAGAACTAGAAGCAGAACATACTCCTAGCAATGAATTTGCTACAGGGGGCATAGTAACAAAGTTACAGTCTGCTGATTTTCTCATGAGGCATGGAAGAGAGATGTTTTTAGCTTCAGGGTTTGACTTGTTTGATGTGAAGTCTTTGCTTGTAAATGGTGAGCATGTGGGTGGGACGCTTTTTAAAAGCTAATGTAATTGATTGACTTAAGAAATCCATATTTAGTTATAATGTCCCCCCCATTATCAAGACCACTAAAAACAAATTTCTTATTCCAAAATGATAAAATAAAAGAAGATATCAAAAGGAACAAGAAAATGAGCGTAAGTCTTTGGGACTAAACATCTAGCCTATAGCTTTTGTTAAATCATCAATCAAATCTTGCGTATCTTCAAGCCCAACAGAAAGTCTTACAAGCCCAGCAGGAACTCCTGCTTCTTCTAGTTCTTTATCTGAGAGCTGTTGATGTGTTGTACTTGCAGGATGTGTGATAATAGACTTAGAATCCCCAATGTTTACTACCACGGCAAAGATGTCCGTGCCATCTGCTATCTTTTGTGCTGTTTTTTTGTCTGCTACTTCAAAAGAAAGCAGTCCAGAGTAGCCCCCTTTGAGGTACTTTTGAGCATTTTCATAATTTGCATCAGACTTTAACCCTGGGTAGTTTACTTTACTCACTTTAGGATGAGCTTCCAAAAACTCGGCTATAGCCAAAGCAGAAATAGAATGCTGTTTCATACGTAAAGGTAATGTCTCCAAACCTTGTATGTTCAGCCAAGAATTAAATGGTGCAGGCGTAGCTCCCAAATCGCGCATGAGAGAAAGCCTTACTCTAAGGGTAAAGAGTGGCAAAGGCAAATCACTATACACAAGCCCATGGTAACTCTCATCTGGCTCATTAAAGTGTTTGTAGCGTGCATTGTTTTTTATCTTGTCCACCAAGTCATGACGCTCTACTAGCATACCACCAAGAGCTATCCCCTGCCCTGTAGTGTATTTACTCGTACTATGTACAGTGATGTCTACACCATAGTCAAATGCTTTACAAAGTATAGGAGTGCCTACAGTATTGTCCACACAGGTCAAGATGTTACGCTTATTGGCTATAGCTACAATAGCATCAAAATCTGCTACATCTATGCTAGGGTTTGTGATACTTTCAAAAAGAATGATTTTACTTTTATCATCCACCAGTGCTTCTATCTCGCTAGGGTTACGCACATCAAAGTAACGTGTTTCTATACCAAATCTTTTAATGGTATGTCCAGTTAGCGTCGTAGTCCCACCATACACTTGCTTTGCCACGATGATGTTATCTCCAGCCTCAGCCACATTGGCAATAGCATAAAAGATAGCCGCCATCCCAGAAGCAGTAGCAATACCTGCTAACCCACCTTCAAGTGCAGCAAAACGCTTTTCAAAAACATCTGAAGTGGGGTTCATAAGGCGTGTATAAATGTTACCCAATTCTTTAAGTGCAAACAAGTTCGCCGCATGTTCTGTGTCTCGAAACTCATAAGCTGTAGTTTGGTAGATAGGCACTGCCATGGTTCCCATAGAGTCTTTTTCATATCCTGCGTGTATGGCTATTGTTTGTTCTTTCATTGTTTTTCCTTATTTCCCTATTTTTCCTGTTTTGTCTGTTTTTTTGGCTCAAGAACTTTATCTTTAGTTTCTACAACTTTTTTGACAGTGCTCGAAGATTGATAGGTAAGCATTGTTCCTAACATTAGACCGCCTTCAGTTACTTTGAGCTTTCTCACGGTCATTTCACCCTTAACCTGCCCCTCTTTATTAATTTCAAGTAGCTCTGTAGCTATCATATTACCAACTATACGTCCATTAACAAGTATAAGTTTAGACTTAATATTATCTGCTTTTACAGTACCATTTTCTGTAATATGTATCATCTCTTCAGCAGTAATCGTACCACTTAACTTTCCATCAGATATAATCTTTGTAGCATTAATATTAGTACCAATAATGCCTGTTTGCGTCACTTCAAGCAAGTCACATGTAATCATTCCATTTAATGTACCAGATACTATTACTTTTTTGGCAGATATATCACCATTGACAACACCACTTTTACCAATGATGATATTATCATCAAGGACTAAACTCCCGTCAATAGTACCATCAATACGTATAGCTCCACATCCTTTTATATCACCCTTAATTTTCATGCATTCAGTAATAATAGTTACACTATTAGAGCCTGAAGTTTTTATCTCGTCAGTTAATTTATTACTCTTCCCAAATAATGCCATTTAGCTTCCTTTTAGTTTAATTCACTCTATTATGGGTGAATTCGATTCATAAGCGAATACCCTGAACTAAAATTCTAGCATCTAAACCTGTAAGTTCCATTAAAGCCACATAATGAGAGAAAAATCGCTACTAATATCAGAAAAATGAGAATCGAACAATACCTGTCTCAATAAGTCAAAATTAACCTAGCCATGATAATTAGGACTTTCCTTAGTAATAGTCACATCATGCACATGACTCTCTCTAAGCCCAGCAGATGTTATCTCAACAAATTCTGCTTTTTCCCAAAATACTTTGATAGATTCTGAACCACAATAACCCATAGATGAGCGTAATCCGCCTATCATTTGGTGTACAACGTCTGCTATTTTACCTCTGTAAGGTACACGACCTTCTATGCCTTCAGGGACTAGTTTGTCTGTAGCTGTTCCTTCTTGGAAGTAACGGTCTGTACTTCCTTTACTCATGGCTCCTATGCTTCCCATGC
>CAZEUM010000069.1:0-6329 GCA_964514765.1 uncultured Sulfurovum sp. | reverse complement strand
TGGAACGCCTTACACACGGTATAAAAGGTTCTGCTACTAACATTGGTACAGGAGGGGTATCAGCCCTTTTAGTAGAATGCAATACCTATTTAAAATCAGGTACTGACATTGACATAGCCACAGTCTATTTTAAAGCACTAAAACATTATACAAAAGAACTAAGAGAACAATACTCTTAGCTTACTCTAGGGGACGCCTAAGCAAGAAAAGAAGCTTTATATCTATACTTAAAAAATATTTACAACATAGAGTCATACATCTTTTTTTACAATCCTATACCCTAACCCACTTACATTTTCTATAAGCTCCGCCCCAAGTTTTTGTTTAATTCTTGAAATAAGTGCTCTTAGTGTACTGGATGTAATTTTTTCATCTCCATAAATATGTTTAGAAAGGTCATTAGTGGCTACGATGCTATCTGCATGTGTACACAAATATCGAATAACTTTTAAGCCTTTACCTCCTAACTTTACTTCTAGTCCATCTTGATAAAAAACATTTTTTACTCTGTCATAAGTAAAGCCATATTTGAGCTCCACTAGTGAAGGTTTTGATTGTATTGCACTAATTTTATTTTGTCCAAAAGCCATGTTTAGAGCCACTAAAATTTGTGCTTCTTTGTAGGGTTTAATGAGATAGTTCACTGCTCCTATCTCCATGGCGTACTCTAGCATCTCATTATCAGAATAAGCAGATAAAAATATAATTTTAGTTTTTACGTTTGAAACTATCTTTAGTGCCGCGTCACAGCCACTTATGTGGTCTTTTAGATAAATATCCATAAAAATAAGGTCAGGCTTTAGCTTTTTAGCTGTAGCTATGGCATCTTCACCACTTTCACAAATGCATACTACAGTGTAACCCTCTTTTGTTAAAAATAGTGAAAGAAATTCTGCTGCTACAAGTTCATCTTCTACTATAAGTATACTTATTTTTTTATTCATATGGCTACTCTTATTTCATAGACTAAACCTTTTGCTTCTAAAAGTTTTATGCTAGCATTCATCTGTTTTGTCATCATTTGTATAAGTTTTAAACCTAGATTCGCATGCTCCCATATATCTTCTTTATTTTCATGTGAGCATATACCGTTGTCCCTGTATTGGTATACCAATATTTCTTCTTTCAATTTGAAGTCTATATAAATCTTAGCCTCTGCATCCACAAAAGCATACTTAAGTGAATTAATCGCCAGTTCGTTTGTTATAATACCTAATTTCAACACCATATCAAAAGGTAAGTTGATTTCTTCAGAATTGATGTTCACCTCAATATTTTTACTATACATCTCTTTAATTGCGTCCAGTAACTGACCTAGATAAATACCTAAATTTACCTGTCCAAAGTCTTTGTGCGTGTAAAGTATCTCATGTATCATGGCTATGCTATCTATGCGGAGCCTGTTTTTTTTCATAAGTTCTATGATGCGTGTATCTTCTTCTGTCATCTGCTGTATGCCTAGTATGGAAGAGATTATATTTAAGTTATTTTTAACGCGATGGTGTATTTCGTTAAGAAGTAGTTTTTGTTGCAAATTAGACTTTTCTAACTTATTTTGATATCTTGATGTAGCCAAATAGTAAGAAAAGCCAAAAAATGTCATAAACATATAAGATAGGGCTAGCCCCAGCATCGCCGTAGCATTATGCAATATAGAATGATTGGATAAAGTATAATAACCATAAATATAGATACCTATCCAAAACATAAAATGAATAAAAGTAATCCAAAGTGCTTGTTTTAAACTATAAAAGTACCAAATTGAAAAAGCTATAAGCATAGGGAAAACTGTAGTGTAATTATGAAAGTCTTCACTCAATACCAGTATGGCTAAAAGTAATTCTGACGCGATTATCATAAATGCCATAGATGCCTCTGATCGTGATTGACTTTTGGAAAAATAAAAAAAGAAAAAACCAAGTATAAAAGCTAATAATATAATAATATTTAGTAAAAATCTATCTTCAAGCCCACGCATATAATTTACCAGTGCAGACACAGTAACTAGAAATATAGTGGCTAGATAAATCATGCTTACTAGCATATCTTTATAGCTACCAAGTTCCATAATTTTCATTATTTTTTGTTTCAAAACTTGACCTTTCATACATACTGTATCATAAATAATGCAACATTTTTGTAACAAAAATATATTATACTTTCAAATAAGACAAACGAAAGGATATAAAATGTTTTTACGCATACTTACACTAGGTTCTGTATTTTTCTTTTTGGGATGTGGAAGCTCATCAAGCAAGAATAATTCTGAATTTACAAACGCACAAAATGCCTTCATACATGAAAGGTCTGGAGTATTAAACAGCATGAATACCCACACAAAACATACTGTTATGCTTCATTTGGAGTCTACACAAAGCCACAAAAATGATACTAAGGGTACGGGATTTGATACCTATAAAGTAAATATTGATACCGCAGAGCAAAGAGAATTTTGTTTAAAAAATGATTTAGCTGCAGGTCATAGGTTTAGCATAGCAAATAGCCAAGGGGCAGTCATCTTAGATATTTCTTCTGGCTGTGCCATAGCTAGCCTAGAAGAAGGCATATATACTTATGCACTTTATAATGGAACTATATCTGAAGACAAGTCTCATTCTGTATTTATCTATCCTTCTTTAAAAACCATGGTCTCAAAAAATGAAAACGCTAGCAATAAAAAACAAATAAGAAAGTTAAGCAAAGTACAAGAGACTACGCTAGTCAAGCATACAACCATTGATTTTAACGCTTGTGAGGGCTGTAACTTGGTAGGTGTAGACTTATCGGGACTTGCTTTTGATTCACAATTTGCAGGCAGTGACCTATCTCCTCGGATAAATGAAGCGTATTTTGAAAAATTAAATACTTCTAAGGCAGATTTTTTTGAGACACAAAATAATGACCTAGACTCCTATAAAGTACAGCCCCTTGCCTTACAAGGAGCATCGTTATTGGGAGCAGATTTAAGCTATAGCGTATTTAGAGATGCTAACTTTGATGCTGTAGACTTTTCTGATGCAAACCTATCTAGTGCTGTGTTCATGAACTGCTCCTTTAAGGGTGCAAATTTCAACAATGTAGATATGACAAAAACAGTATTTATAGATGCAGATTTTGGAAAAACTTCTTCTATACTAATTCCTATTGTTTCGCAACCTTCGATTACACGACTTTTTGCACAGGAGAAGACTTCTTATGGTGCCGATATTACCGTTGCTGTAAATAGCCATAACAGGGTTGTAGTTGTATCAAACAATGCTAAACATTTTAACTTTGCAGGCACTTTGCCTCCTATGCCAGAAGGTATCACTATTGTTTCACCTCCAACAGTATCTACAAATAATTTCTCACAAGGATACTCGGTCTTTGTGAAAGGAAGTGATGGATTTATATATGAGTATTTCAATCATGGAAACGTTAGAGGAGAGAAAGCAAGGAGAGCGCAGCAATGGTACAAAATCGGAAGGGGTACTGAAAAGTGCAAAAGTAATCCTGATTCTACATTTGTAAATTTTGGTGGTAGCGGATCTAATGCGTTATATAATCTTATAGCATGTCATGATCAAAATGGCATACTCCATACTTGGAAACGATATTTTTACAATAAACCTACATCTCAAACATCTTCATATTATAGTGACTGGCTACACGAGACACATAACATGCCGACAACAAAATCTGAAATATCTATCAACAGACATGGAGAACTAATCTATATAGAAAACAATATTTTAACAAAATATAATTATCTCCATGGCACAAAAGAGAGCAAAAACATCTCTGCATCATCAAGAGCAGACTTATGGATGGAATCAGACAATGGACTTTTGGCCTATGTGGGTACAGATGGCAATGCCTATTCTGCATATGTGGGTAATTTACCTGGCGTTGCCCACAATTTAGGAGCACCTCACTTGGGCATTATCGCTTCACCTGCCGTAGGTAGCCTCAACACAAGCTCAGAGCCACTAAGAGTTATAGTACTTTCAGGAGATGCAAAACTGTATGCAAAAAATCTAAATGGAACAGGTGACTGGTATCTTATCTCTGGACTAGCAGGAAGACAAAATAACACTTTTGCATTTACTAACAGTACTCTAACAAAAACATATTTTCAAAATGTAGACTTAAGCAACTTAGACTTAAGCAGCAACACTTACGATAAAACTTTTTTTACAAAAGTAAAATTTGAAAACAGCTCTTTTGATAATGCAACACTCAAAGAAGTAGTGTTTGATACATCAAGTTATTTTAACTATGTAACATTTAGAAATTCTACACTAAATGATGTTTCGTTTACCAATAATGAAGATGAAGAATATGGCGACAAAAATACAAACCATAAAAATATGACCCATATTGACTTTACAGGAAGTACTATCAATGGTTTGACACTAACAAACAACATTCTTAGCAATGCCAACTTTAATACTGTAAGCTTTTCTAATAAAAAAATAACCTCAAATAACAATAGATTTATAGGTAACCTACCTGTTGCAAGCTTTCAAAATGCAAAAAATATACCTGTAGAACTTCTAGCACAAAAAGAAGATGTTAATGACATAAATGCATCATTTTTACGCTCTTATGACTTTTCTTCTGCCTCTTTTTCAGACAGCTTTTATACGCTTGATTTCAAAGGTGCAGACATGACAGGTGCCATGTTTGCTGCCGTAGATTCAAATTCACCTTCTGTGGATTTTAAAAACATTGATGCTTCAGACTCCACATGGAAAGATGCAGATTTATCTTATTTGACATGTAATGGATGTAATTTTGACAATACTGTACTTAACAATACAAGGCTTTATCAAGTCCATATGAACAACTCTAGTTTTATCTCTAGCCAATGGATAAATACAAATGCCTCCCATGCACAGTTTCAAAATGCAAACCTAGATGCATTGTCTATCACAGGTACTAGTACGGTTGAGCATACTTCTTTTAACCACTCAACACTTTTTCAAAGTACCTTAAGGGGTCTAACCCTAGAGGGGGCATCTTTCGATAATGCACAACTTGCTTGTAGTGACATGGGGAATATAAACTTTAGCAATAGTAGCTTTAGCAATGCACTTCTTAATGGCAATGACTTTTCAAGTCTTACTTCTGGAACCATTGGAGGTAATGCCAATTTTAATGGAGCCAATCTTTCTGGTGTAAATTTTGAAAATGTGGACTTTACAAATACTACCTTGACGAATGCAATATTTGATTTTTTACAAGGAGAGATTTTTATAGATGAAGACAGAAGCTGCTCAAGATACACTAAAAAACCCTCAACAAACAGCAGTACAACTTGCCCTAATGGCAATAAACCAAGCGTACAATGCAACTTATAAAAAGGAAATGAAATGAAACGAAGAAAATTTATAAAAAATACCGCTCTACTAGGTGCTAGTGCTGGCATAAGTACACAGCTAAGTGGCTGTGGTTCATCATCTAACAATAACGATATTGTAGACATTCACGCAGAAAAGACACTCACCATAGTCTATCTGCATGACCTAGTTCTTAGTCCACAGAGCCACTATGACTCACTAACTCCTGAAGAGCAAACATACCTAGATACACATTTTCCAGACCATAGCCCTTCTAGTACAGCACATAATCACCCAAATGATGAAATCTATATGGTTAATCATCAAGGGGCACAAAAACTTAGTAAAGTAAGTACCTCTAGCCTAAGCAATGATAAAACACGAAAAGTGTTAAAATCAACTACTTCCCATACATATAGTTATGAAACAACTATGATAAAAGACAATTATGCCATTCATATGTTTTACAAAAAGATTAATGACACCAATCTTTTTGTACAGTCAAATGATGACGATATAGTACAAGACAGTCCTCCTCAGTATTCACTAGCTGCTCTTGCATTGATAGTTACAGATGGTTCAAGTGCTGACGAAAGCATCACTTTTTCAAATGCTCCAAGAGAGATAGCAAAAGCCCTCATCTTTTCTACACCTGCTTTTCAACATTTTTCACAAAGCGACCTCTCTTATGCTCTCTCAAAGTTTGATGATATATTTGTAGCAAAAGATTTATCTGGAAATACCATTAAGGTGCGAACAAAACTTGAAAGTATCATACACCATGTAGGAACACAAAACTGGTACTACTACCAAGTCTATAGAGATAAGGATGGAGTAGCAACACTTCGTAAGACAAGCAGTGTTGATGCCAATGGAAATAGTATCCACAAAGTAGGTGACCCTATCTACACTTTTCCTTTAAAACATTCTCTAAGTGTGCATCTGCAAAATGATTTACATAAAGTCATTCAGTACTTTTCAGCAGATGAAAGGCTTTCTTCTGTACTT
>CAZEUM010000068.1:0-6338 GCA_964514765.1 uncultured Sulfurovum sp. | reverse complement strand
GCTGTTGTGGCAATAACATAATAAACACATACATAACATACTAAAAAAGGTAAACTATGAAATACATAAGCATCTCAATAATGACACTTCTACTTCTAGCAGGCTGTAAGCAAGCACAGCCTTCCATGCAAAAAAACCCTCAAATTATTCAAAAAGCACCCCCTATTCCTAGAGTAAAGCCTATGCTTCCACCCAAACCAAAAAAAGAGATGAAATTAAAAGAAGTAGAAGACAGGAACTACTCTTCAGCCTATATGTACCCTAAAAGTATCAACAAAAAAGAGGAAGTAGAAAAACCTATATCCACCTCTGTAAATAATTCCAATAGCATGAACAAAGAAGAGTGTATTGCCATGATAAGCCAAGAGAAATTTGACAAATATACCAGTATGTTTGGTTCAGAAGCAGCATCCATCAAACGATGCAATATGATTAAAGCGATGAAGCACTAATCCGACTATTTTCTAAAATGTATAAGTTTAAACCTATCACCCATCATAGTGGGCGAAATGAGTGTTTTTATTTTGTCTGCCTCTCTTGCATAACGTGCTTGCGTTGTTTGTTTAGAGAACTGTTCTAAGATATCAATAATACCAAAACGTATCAAGGCACGTGCCTGTGTCTCGTAAAACAACTCTTCAAAACCTGCTTCTTTAAATGCTTCACTCACATGTCCAAAATTTACATCATAGGTAATGTCATCTTTTTTATATGATTGCGATAAAACCAAAGCATCATCAAAAAGTGGATAGGTCTCATGTGCTTTGTAGACACGTATGGAGAAGTCATTACGTACATATTTTTCACCATAATCAAAAGTAAGGAAATCACAATGTGTTATTCCTTTGGCCATATTTAGAGAAAATGTTTCATACCCTACAGCTACTTCTCCTTGTGTCAAATAGTGTATTTTTGCCCATGAGAGCATCTTTGAAGATGCTTCTATCCATTCTATCTTATGGTTTTCAAGAGATGCTATTTTCTCATCTTTTAATAGTTCACAAGGAAAGGCATCAAAAATTTCATTGGCAACAACAAAAGCATAAGATGCATGCACTTCCTCTATGTCATTAAAATGTGTTATCTGTACATCCTCACCAAAACGCTCTTTCACATAAGCTAGCTGTGCTTTTTTCACTTCAGGCTGATGCTCTACTACGCCAAACTTCAATGTTTTTACTAAAGAGGGGTCACAGGTGTAAAGCCACTGAATCATGTCACAAATCAAATACCCTTGATGTGCACCTATTTCTATGAGCCAAGCATTTTTGTCTGCTTTTTCCTCTTTTAAAAGTTTGTAAAAATAATTGGCAATACTCGCTCCAAAAAAACTACTTGCACTTACTGCAGTATAAAAATCTCCATCTTTTCCAATGGCTTTAAAGGTTTTATAGTAGCCATCTTTACCATAGAGCCATTCATTCATATAGTCGCTAAAGTACATTTTCTACCCGTACATAAAGTTTTAAAAGACGTATTTGTTTATCTATCTTATATATCAACTGGTCAAGTTTTCGTATATTTAGAGAATTACGCATGATGGGGCTGTATCGTAAGAAGTTTTTTCACCTGCGTCTGCAAGATTTTTTGTTACCCTAAAAAGATTTTTATAAATTTTTTCATCTAATATAATTAAGCTATTGTGTATCCATTGGTAATCTTCTTGTACTGTCTCTTTTTTATCTAGCACTTGTACTGCCGCACGTAATTTTTCAACTTTACTTTTTTCTATGTCATCCAAAGCATTAATATCTATGGGCATAGATACAGTAAAACCATAAGTATAAAACTCTCTTTGCAGTGTCGATTCTGGACCTATAAATAATGGATTTATATCCCCATTAACATATCTTCCTTGTAGTGAAACTGTTGGGAGGTACTTTGTCCAAGTCACTTTTTCATTATAGTTTGCAAGCTCTGCACGTAATTTATCTGTTTTCAAATCTAGATTTTCTTCAGTAAAATGTATTTTACTCATAAGTTTCAAGGTAGGTAACTTTAACGTGTCTGGGTTTTTAGCACTGATAACAGAAAATTTTTGTTTTAATTCTAAATAACTTAATTGAAGTTCCAAAAGCGTCGCTTCATCTTGACTTTTTTTCAAAATAGCCTGATCTAAAAAACTACTGTCCAAAAGTCCAGACCTATAACTATCACGTTTTTGCAGTATGTCAATTTTATCATTCTCTATAAATAATATCATTTTATTTTGCCCAAGCTTTGTTTTTTTTAAGTTAAAAAGAATTTCTACAGCATCCCCAATAAGTTGACGTCTTTGTAGTTTTATGTCACTACGATTTACCTTCCGTAAAGCATCAGAATGCTTAATAGCAAAATAAATACCACCAGATTTAAAAATAGGCTGATCAATTGTTACAGAATACGTACCTACACTAATTGCATCAGAACCAAACTGTGTTGTATGGTCCTCATGAAACTCTAATCGTACAGGGTTTATCCAACCCTTTGACAACATATCACTCTCTAGCTCATTTTCTTCAAGTTGATAGTCAAATAACAATGATTTATTGTCCGATAATATATCACCTAGTTCATCTGCATGAAGTAAAGAGGCTATAATACTACAAAAGATTAAGTACTTTTTCAAAACGTACAAACCCTTCATCAATCTCATTTTTACCAATAGTGATACTCGGTAAAAAACGTACTGTATTGCGTCCTGCCTTTAAAATAACCAAACCCTCGCCAATAGCATTTTTAACAATATTTGCCTGTATATCTGCATTTTTAGCACGCAATCCACGCATTAATCCCAAACCAACTTCTTTTTCAAATATTTTTTCATATTTTACTACTATCTCTTTAAGTTTATTTGAAAAATAAAGTAAAGTCTCATATATCTCCCCAGACTCATACAAGGGCACAAGGACATCTAATACAGCTAAGCCAGCAGCAGTACTCAAATAATTCCCACCAAAGGTACTTCCATGGTCACCAGCAGATAGTACTTCTTTATGCTTTGTCATCACAGCACCTATGGGTACACCACCTCCAAGACCTTTAGCCAAAGTAATGATGTCAGGCTCTATCTCATATAAGTTTGAAGCTAAAAATTCACCTGTTCTGTATACACCCGTCTGCACCTCATCCACAATGAGTAATATATCTTTGTTTTTTAAATGCGTAGCCAATTTTTGTATCTCTTGCTTTTCAAAAGGCTGTACACCACCCTCACCTTGCACCAGTTCTATGAGTACTGCGACTGTCTCTTCATCTATGGCAGTGTATACATCTTCTATGTTTTTTTCATAGCTAAAACCATCAGGGTATGGCGAAAAGTGTGGCGTGTGAAAGCTTTCTTGCCCTGTGGCTTTAACTGTAGTAATAGTACGACCATGAAAAGAGTGCTCTAAGGTAATCACTTTATACCGTTTATTATCAAACCTTGTCTCACCATATTTACGTGCTATCTTTATAGCCCCTTCATTGGCTTCAGCACCAGAGTTAGCAAAGAAAATACCCATATCATAACCAGAAAGTTCTATAATACGCTCTGCCAATTTAGCTTGTGGTTCTATGACCTGTAAATTTGAGATATGGATAATGTTTTGTGCTTGTTCACAAATAGCCTTAGTTAATACCTCATTGCCATGCCCTACAGAGTTCACCCCAATACCTGATGCAAAGTCTATATAATCTTTTCCGTTCTCATCATAAAGTGTAGAACCTACACCTTTTATAAAATTTGTATAGTTACGTGCGTAGGTTTGAAGTATGTATTTTTTATCTTGTTGTTCTAATGTCATTTGTTTTTCCATAGTTTAAATATTGTTATAATTATAGCAAAGTGTTCGGGTGATTGACCTCATAATATTATTAGATTTCTCCGTCAATCTATTGCTTACCTCATTTCCACCTTCATAAGTTCAGAGAACAACCCTGTGGGTGTGCTAATGTAAATTTCTGCACGGTAAGAAGAGATAAATTTCTCATCTGCTACTCTCCATACTTTATTTACTTTATAGTCTGTTTTTTCACCATTGATATAGATAGTTTTTTTATCTACCCCAACAAGTTCCTCAGGTTCTAAAAAAAGAACCAATTTTGCCCTACTTATGTCTTCTATCTGTGCCAAAGGGGTACCTGGACTTACATAGTCCCCCGTACGTAACAGTAGTTTGTAGAGATATTTATTTTCTAAAACCAAAGATTTATTATAGATATTCTCTTCAAGTTGTGCAACCTTGTATTCCATATCGAGAATTTGTTTTTCTAGATTGGCTATCTTTTCGCGTGTATTCAAATATTGTGTTTTTGCTGAAGAAAAAGAACTAAAGGCATTGTCTTTTTGTGTTTTTGAAGCAGTTGCTAATTTATTGATACGCTTAAAATAACCTTCTTGTCTTTTTACTGTTTCTTTTAAACTCTTAGCAATATCATGATTAATATCCTGCATTTCTTTAAGTAAGGTCACACTTTTTTGAGAAGCCAATAGGCTTGCCTTATCTAAGGTATCGTCCAAGTGTATGACACGTTTATTTTTCACAAATGTACCTTCAGCCTCAAGGTCTACTTCTAGTACCAATACACTAACAGCAGATTTTAAAACAATGGATTCATACGATTTAACTTTCGCATAATGCACTTTAGCTATAAGTAAAAGGGGTACAAATAAGAGTAAAAATAGTTTCATAGTCTTGTCTTTTTCTTTAATTATAGCAAAATAGCATTAAGTGGTCTATTCTAAAGGCTTAAAAGATTAGAATATATTTTATGAAGCAAAATATTTTTACCTTTTTACTTATATCTTTTGCTTGCCTCTGGTCAACATCTCTACATGCTAGTAGTGAAGTAGCCCAAGACTCCATCATTGCACTACCGATTAAAGCTGATTTAAAAGTCTTTGAAAATCATCTCAATATTATGGTTCCTCAGATACTAGCTGAAATTAATGAACCCAATAAAATATGTGTAAAAGCGCAATATCTTAGAACAAAAAGTATTCCAAAATGTAAAATAGATGGTTACAGACTATCTTGTAAAGATGATTGGCTCAAGATTAAAACTTTCCCTAAAATTAATTGTGATATTAAAGGATGGGTCAGAAGAGATGGTCTTATTGCCCTTTCAGGAGAAGGAGAAACATTAAAGTTTTCCTTTCCTGTAAAAGCAAAAGTCTCTATCGAAGCAGGCATACGAGAAACAGCTACAGCTTCAGCTATATTATATTTATATGTAACACCACACATAAATAAAGACTGGTCTGTATCGGTTGATATTAAACCTCATTTTGTTTGGTCTAAACAACCTACAATCAAACTATTGGAACTTGTAGAAATAAACATAAAAAATAGTATTGAACCACAACTACAAAAGAAAATAAAAGCATTTGTCAAAAAAGTACCCAAGTTACTAAAAGACTTAAATTTGAAAGAAAAAATACATACAGTATGGCAAGATATTCAAAAACCTATAAAGCTTCGTAAGGATTCTGAAACTTATCTTTTATTTAAACCAAAAAGTGCTTCTTATTCTGGATTTAAGATTGTAAACAACATACTCAGTACAAATATTTCGCTAAAAGGATCGACTGAAATTATTGTGGGGAAAACAAATATCAATAATGAAAAAATCATGCTTTGCAATCTAGAAACAAGCTCTTTTCATAAAGGTAACTTCAATTTCAATATACCTGTCTCCATCACATATCAAGAAGTTCTAAAGATGACAAATAAAAAATATGCCAAAGGGCTAATAGTAGATTTACACAAAAGTATACTTCCTGGTATCTTACAAATATCAGACCCAAAAATAGAAAAAAGTCACGATGGTTATCTTAGTGTCACCGCACATATTAGGTATGACCATAGAGCAACATGGCTAAAAAATATTGATATTTTTGACTGGTTTGATGTTAATGGAGAAATCACCTTTAAAGGTATACCCAAAATAGACACAGAAAATCGATGCCTTACACTCGACAAGCTAGTTTATGATTCAAGCACAAACAGTGATCTTTTTGATGTCCTAGTTGATGCCGCAGCATTAGCCCCAATCAAATCACATTTTACTTCTATAGTTCAATATAAATTTGGAGAAAAGCTAGATAAAAATATTATGAGAGCAAACAAAGCATTAAAAAAGTTAACAAAAGAAAACCTTAAAATGTTCACATCTCTACAAATGGTATCCATAGAAGCAATTCAAATACACGAAAAACATATCATCATAGATACAAAGCTATCGGGTAAAGTAAATGCAATTATTGGGTTCTAAATCCTAGATTAGAGGTCCCATATATCCTGAATATACCATTCAATAACCTCTTCCATACCTCTATAGATATCATGTGTTGGTGCATAGCCTAGAGAAGATTT
>CAZEUM010000067.1:0-6360 GCA_964514765.1 uncultured Sulfurovum sp. | reverse complement strand
CTTTTTTAGACTGTTCAGAATTTAAATCTAAAGAGAATGATAAAGCTATTTTAAACCAAATATATAATAATGCTTATCTTCATACACCATATGATTTTTCAAGTGATAAGTTTGATATTTTAAAAGAAAAACTAAAAAAACTATTCAAGGAACAAAATAAATGACTATACTCCCAGCCATAGACCTAAAAGACGGAAAAGCAGTAAGACTTAGCAAGGGACTCATGGAGTCTGCAAAAATTTACTCAGATGAGCCTTGGCAAGTGGCTAAAAAATTTGAAGAACTAGGAAGCGAATGGGTGCATCTTGTAGACCTTAACGGTGCTTTTGCAGGAAAACCAGAAAACCTAGAGCAAATTAAAAAAATACGTAAGAACTGTAACTTAAAGCTTGAACTTGGTGGTGGCATAAGAGATGAAGAGTCTATAAAGATGTATTTAGATCTTGGCATTGATAGACTAATCTTAGGTTCTATTGCCGTAAAAGATGCACAATTTGTGAAAGATATGGCTGCAAAGTATCCTATAGTTGTGGGGATAGACGCTATAGATGGCATGGTAGCTGTTGAAGGTTGGGCAGAGACTTCTAGCATGAAAGCTACAGACCTAGCACGTGAATTTGTAGCTTGTGGTGTGCAAGCCATCATTTGTACCGATGTAGGGCGTGACGGTATGATGACAGGGGTTAATGTAGACTTTACACTAGAAATTCAAAAAGCTTCAGGCTTAGAAACGATTGCTTCTGGTGGATTAAAAGACATGACAGACATACATGCTTTAATTGATGCTGGCATCGATGGGACTATTGTGGGTAAAGCTTTTTACGAAGGCACTCTTGACCTTGAAGTTGCCTTTACTATTGCAAATGGGGCTAAATAAGTGCAAAAAACCTATTTTGAACTAACCGTCACAGTAGATGACAAATTTGTTGAACTCATCGCTGATTATATTTTAAATATTTATGAAGAAGGTATAGAGCTTGGAGTCGGGCAGATTATCGTACGAAGTGAATCTGATTTAACTTTCGTTAAAGATGCACTTGTATCCTTAGTGGACAATCTTAAGAGTCCTATTAAGATGACATATAAGACAGAAGCCAAAGAAAATGTAGACTGGATAAAAAGTTATCAAGACTCTGTGCAACCCATAGAAGCTGGAAAGTTTTATATATTTCCGTCTTGGTATGACCCTAAAGAAAACTGTATAAACATTAAAATTAACCCTGCTTTAGCATTTGGTTCAGGGCATCATGCTACAACTTTTTCATGCCTAGAAGCCATATCTGAGTACGTAGATGACAGTAAATCAGTCATAGATATAGGATGTGGTTCAGGCATCTTGGGACTAGCATGTAAAAAAATTGGTGCAAATGTAGCACTTTGTGACACAGACCCCCTTTCTGTTACAAGTTGTGAAGAGAACTTTGCACTCAATGAAGAGCATTATGACACACTTTGGGAAGGTTCCATTGATAAAGCAAATGATACCTATGATATAGTTATCGCAAATATTATCGCAGATGTATTGAGATTTATCGCGAAAGATTTAAAATCTGCCTGTAAAGAAGAAGGGCTATTGATACTTTCAGGTATTTTAGATAAAAAAGAAGAACTGGTAAAAGAGTCATTTGAAGACTTAAAATTAGAAAAAAGAACACTTAAAGACGAGTGGGTAACACTTGTATATAAAAAGGAAATACATGGCTAACGACAATAATCAAGATAACAATAACAATAACTTCTTCAATAATAATCCTCTATTGGCATTTGCACTCTTTTCCATCGTTATCGTACTGATATTTAAATCATTTGTCGGTGAAGGAGAAGGTCTAGGTAATATGATGGATCGTGGTAACAAGGTGACAAAAACCAAATCGGTCAAATATTCTGAAATTAAAGCAAAAATTAAAGAAGGTGCTATCACTTCTGTAAAACTAACCCCAAAAACCATAGAAGCTATTTCGCAGAGTGATGGTCGTAAAATACGTTTTGTTGCACAAAATGTACCTACTTACGATAAAGAACTCATACCACTTTTAGAAAAAAAGAATATCCCCTATGAGGGTGTAATGGGTGGTGGTTTTCTTACAGAGCTACTAGGCTCTTTACTTCCAATACTCATCTTCTTTGGTATCTGGATTTTTCTTGCTAGAAAAATGTCAAAAGGTATGGGTGGAGGCATTTTGGGTGCAGGTAAAGCGGATAAACTCATAAACTCTGAAAAACCTGATACTAAGTTTTCTGATGTACAAGGTGTGGAAGAAGCCAAAGATGAAGTCAAAGAGATTGTTGACTTCCTCAAGTTTCCAGAACGTTACATGGAGCTAGGCGCAAAGATACCTAAAGGCTTGCTACTAGTAGGGCCTCCAGGAACAGGTAAAACACTTCTTGCTAAAGCAGTTGCAGGTGAAGCCTCTGTACCATTTTTCTCTGTGAGTGGTTCAGGGTTCATTGAAATGTTTGTAGGAGTTGGTGCATCTCGAATACGTGACCTTTTTGAAAAAGCAAAAAAAGAAGCACCTTCTATCATTTTCATAGATGAAATTGATGCCATTGGTAAATCTAGAGCATCGGGTGGTCAAATGGGTGGAAATGATGAAAGAGAACAAACACTCAACCAACTCCTAGCAGAAATGGATGGCTTTGGTACAGACACACCTGTCATTGTACTAGCTGCCACCAACAGACCAGAAATACTCGATGCTGCACTGCTTAGGGCAGGACGTTTCGACAGACAAGTACTTGTAGACAAACCTGATTTTGATGGACGTTTGGCTATTTTGAAATTACATTCTAAAGAGGTTAAGCTTTCTTCAAAAGTTGATTTAGTCATTGTTGCAAAACAAACTGCAGGGCTTGCTGGTGCAGACTTAGCAAACATCATTAATGAAGCAGCACTTCTTGCAGGACGTTTTAACAAAAAAGAGATAGAACAAGCTGATTTACTTGAAGCCATTGAGCGTTCATTTGTAGGATTGGAAAAGAAAAATCGTAAAATAAGCGAAGTCGAAAAACGCATCGTTGCTTACCACGAAAGTGGGCATGCACTTATGGCAGAGCTTACTAAAGGTGCTACGCGTGTTACTAAAGTCTCCATCATCCCTAGAGGGCTTGGAGCCTTAGGTTATACCTTACACCTGCCAGATGATGAAGACAGGTTTTTAAAACAAAAACATGAACTCATGGCTGAGATAGACGTACTCTTAGGTGGTCGTGCCGCAGAAGAAGTGTTCATCAAAGAGATAAGCACCGGTGCAGGAAATGACCTAGACCGTGCAACAGCCATACTCAAAGACATGATTTCTGTGTATGGTATGACCGATGTGGCAGGACTTATGGTACTTTCACGCTCTTCTAACTCATTTTTAGGTGCTGGGGCTGTAAGTACTGACTACAGTGAAAAAATGGCTGAAGAGATGGACAACTACATCCGAAGTACACTAAATGAGCGTTACACTTTTGTAAAGAAAACGCTCAATGAATATGCCCAAGCCATAGAAAACATGGCAGCAGTTCTTTTAGATGTTGAAGTAATAGAAGGTAAAAAAGTACGTTCCATCATCTCTGATTTTGAAAAAGAAAACAACATGGAAAGTCGCTTAGCCCATGGTGACAAAATAGCCAAAGCAGAAGCTTGGGCAAAAGCGCAAAAAGAAGCAGCAGAAACAGAAGAAGAAAATGCTAAAAAAGAAGATTCTAAAGACTCCTAATGTGCTGGTATTTATGCCTAGCACTTGACACAAATACTTAAACCAAGTATACTTAGAAAAAATAAACAGGAGAACATCATGAAAACAATCATGCATACAAACACTATTTTCACACAAGTTAATCTTCTCCTGCTACTTTCACTCTAATACTTCATAAACACACAATCATTTATTTTCTTTCTAATTAACCACTATTTGGCTAAGATTAGACTATATCATAGCGAAATCGCTTTTACGCATTTAAGGTCATATCATGAGCAAAGATATTATTAAAATATTTGACACAACATTAAGAGATGGTGAGCAGAGCCCTGGGGCATCCATGAACACCGAAGAGAAAATCCAAATAGCCGCACAGTTAGAGCGTTTGGGTGTAGACATCATTGAAGCAGGATTTGCAGCAGCAAGCCCAGGTGACTTTGATGCCATAGACAAGATAGCACAGCGTGTTATAAACTCCACTGTATGTTCTTTGGCACGCGCTACAGATGCTGACGTTAAAGCAGCTGGACTTGCCATAGCCAAGGCAAAAATGCAACGTATCCATACTTTTATTGCAACTTCCAAAATACACATGGAATATAAGTTAAAAATGGCACCAGATGAGGTCATAAAAAGAGCCGTACGTGCTGTAGAATATGCCCGTACTTTTGTTAAAGATGTAGAGTTTTCATGTGAAGATGCAGGACGTTCCGACATGGGTTTCATGAAAGAAATCTCTGATGCGGTCATAGAAGCAGGTGCTATGACCATTAACTTACCAGACACAGTAGGGTTTAGACTTCCTTTTGAAATAGGTGCAATGGTTAAAGAGATGAGTGCTTATGTTGAAGGACGTGCCATCATCTCCGTACACAACCACAATGACTTAGGTTTAGGCGTTGCCAATTCATTAGAGGCAGTAGTCAATGGTGCCAAACAAGTAGAATGTACCATTAATGGTTTAGGTGAACGTGCAGGAAATGCTGCATTAGAAGAAATAGTCATGACCTTAAAAACCCGTTCAGATATATTTGCAAACTATACAACAAACATCAATACTAAAGAAATCTACCCATCGAGTCGTTTAATAGCCAATATTACAGGTATTGAACCCCAACCCAACAAAGCCATTGTTGGTAAAAATGCTTTTTCTCATGAGTCTGGCATACACCAAGATGGTATGTTAAAAAATAAAGAGACCTATGAAATTATCACACCAGAAAGCATAGGGTTAATTAAAGACGATACTTTAGTTTTAGGTAAACATTCAGGACGAGCAGCCTTTAAAGACAAATTGTCAAAGTTAGGGTTTAGCTTAGACAGTGATGACTTAAATGCCTCTTTTGAACGTTTCAAAATCTTAGCAGATAGAAAAAAAGAGATTTATACTGATGATTTAAGAGCCTTGGTCACCAATGAAATGACCAAAGCTACACAAATTTATGAGTTAATCTCTTTACAATTAATGGACTGCTCAAATGGTGTACCCTCTGCTGCTGTAAAAATAAAAAAAGATGATAATGAAATCATAGAAGCTGGCATAGGTGAAGGCACAATAGATGCCATCTTCAAGACTATTGACAGAATTTCAGGCTACAGAGGTCACTTATTGGACTATAAAGTAAAGTCTGTAAGTAAAGGCAAAGATGCCTTAGCCTCTGTAACAGTTAAAGTCTCATTTAACGATGAACCTGCCATCATGGGGCATGGACTTAATATTGATACTATGTTAGCAAGCGCTAGAGCTTACATAGGGGCATTAAATAGCTATTTGAGTATGGAAGGGAAGTTGAAGTCACGCTATAGTGATTCTTCGAAAACGGTATAGTTGCAGGGTGTTGTGAGGGAACAACACCCTTATATAATCAAAACAAGAGGGAAAGAAGGGTTTTTAACTCATCTTTCGGTGACAAGAAAAGTCTCACCCTCTACTCAAAAATTTAGGGTCAAATTTAGGATTTTGGTAGACACGAGGCATTGAAAATATACAAATAATTAATATGGGATGAGGTTAAGCAACATTACTATAAGATAAAGTAACACTATGACAGAAAGGAGTCAAGATGCAGATGCAAGCACTTAAAGATGTATTGAGTAGATTTGATTACATAAACTTCGCACTTCTTTTTGGCTCAACTGTAGATGATACACAAAAGGCATTAAGTGATGTAGATGTAGCTATATATACACCAATAGACCCATAGACCTACTGGAGCAAGGTTACCTAGTAAGTAAACTAGAAGAAGTGGTAGAAAAACCTATAGACTTGGTGTTACTTAATGACCTCTATAAACACCATGCAAAACTGGCATTTAACATCGTAGATAAGCATAAAGTGATACTCAATAACAATAGAGAAAAATATATAGATTTTAAAACCTATACATACAAATACTATTTTGACCAAAAACAGATGTATAGTATGTTCGATAAAGGTTTATATAAAAGGATAGAGCGTGGAACTTACGGAAAAGCTTAAGCATCTTGAAGAAAATATAAAAATATTACGTGAGATAAAAGACAGCGTAACATTAGAAGAATTAAGAATAAATAAACGCTATGAGTGGGAAGTACGTTATGGACTATTAGAGTCAATACAAGTAGTCATAGATATAGCTGTAAAAACGCACCAAACTTAGCCACCCCACGCATTAACACTTGGACAGCATAC
>CAZEUM010000066.1:0-6502 GCA_964514765.1 uncultured Sulfurovum sp. | reverse complement strand
CAAACAGATACCGCTGTATTGGAGATTGGCAATGGTACAAATACGACAGATATCACCGTTAGTATCAATGCACTCTACTGGAGCAGTGTAAGTGCAGGAAGGCGGCACAGCCTAGCCATCAAATCTGACGGTAGCCTTTGGGCTTGGGGAGGCAATGAGTTTGGGCAACTTGGAATTGGGAATTTGGTACAAGAAAACTCTCCTATACCAATAAAATCAGGTACTTCCTGGAGCAGTGTAAGCGCAGGATACTCTCACAGCCTAGCCATCAAATCTGACGATACTCTTTGGGCTTGGGGACGCAATAATTGGGGGCAACTTGGAGATGATACTTTAGTACAACAAAACTCTCCTGTGCCAATAAAAGCAGCCAGTCGATGGAGCAGTGTAAGTACAGGAAAATATCACAGCCTAGCCATCAAATCTGATGATACTCTTTGGGCTTGGGGACGCAATAATAATGGGCAACTTGGAGTTGGGGCTACACCTGCCCAAGCAAGCATACCTCTACGTGTAGACTCAAATATTTCCTGGAGAAGTGTAGGTGCAGCCTGGTATTATAGCCTAGCCATCAAATCTGACGATACTCTTTGGGCTTGGGGAAACAATAATATTGGGCAACTTGGAATTGGGACTATCACCCCCCGCGAAACCACACCTCAATCTGTAGACTCAAATATTTCCTGGAGAAGTGTAAGCGCAGGCGGGCATCAAAGCCTAGGCATCAAATCTGACGATACTCTTTGGGCTTGGGGAAACAATAATCATGGGCAAGTTGGAGATGGGACTATTACCAACAGAACCAGACCTCTACATATAGACGAAGGTAGTTTATGGAGCAGTGTAAGTGCAGGAAGCTTTCACAGCCTAGGCATCAAAACTAACGATATCCCTTGGTCTTGGGGACGCAATGAGTTTGGGCAACTTGGAGATAGTTTTAAAGATGAGAGACATTATCCTCTGCCAATAGAATCAGCCAATCTATGGAGAAGTGTAAGTGCAGGAGGTGGGGGTTACACCCTAGGCATCAGATTTGACGGTACTCTTTGGGCTTGGGGAAACAATAATCATGGGCAACTTGGAATTGGCAGTACTACTCAATCACTCATCCCTACACAGGTAGGAGGAAGAAACTAGTAAGGAGAATGAAAGCTAGAGGTATACTAGGCTGTACCTGCACTTTTTACTAAAGGGGACAGCAGTAAGTTTCTCAAAGCTTTAAGCTTATTACCCCACTAAGTGAATACCCAAATTTTTGATGCTGTGATTTTGTTCATAATCAAGGCAGATTTTCGAAGGACTCGCCTTAGCGAATTCGAGAAAATCTAATAATACTGCAGGCTACGTCTGTGGAAATGTAGGTCGCTGCCACTTTGAGATTTTAACTATTATCCCCCCTAAACATCTAATACTTATATTTTTCCTTTTATTAATTTCTATTATATTTTATGTATTTGTAGCTTTTCTTGTGTAATTGGTCACTAAACCAGAACGATAGACAATTATATTATACTAATATTTAAGGAGTCAAGATGACAGCAAGAGAAGCCATAATATTACTACAAGTGGGTATGAACAAAGCAACCATAGGTCAAAATCATATAGTTAATCGCTTGATTATGGGATTGTTAGCAGATGGTAATATACTCATAGAAGGGCTCCCCGGTCTTGCAAAAACAAGAGTGGTACACTCTATAGCTGAGATTATAGAATCAAAATTCTCTCGTATACAGTTTACCCCAGATTTAAAAGCTTCAGATGTGATGGGTGAAGAACGTCGATATAATGATAATGGCAAGGTAGTAATACGCTTTCATAAAGGGGCTATTTTTGGTAATATCATATTGGCAGATGAAATTAACCGTGCACCTGCAAAAGTGCAGTCTGCTATGCTTGAAGCCATGGAAGAAAAACAAGTAACGATTGCAGGTGTGACACATGACCTTCCTAAACTTTTTGTGGTGATGGCAACACAAAACCCTTTAGACCAAGAAGGTACATTCCCCCTTTCTGAAGCCCAAAAAGACCGTTTTTTAATGCAAGTACATATAGACTATGTCGATATGGAATCAGAGTTTCAAATGGTAAAAATGATTAAAGAAGAAAAGCGTACTAAAAAAGTAATGCAGCAAAAAATACCTCAAGCCTTGATATTTGCTGCGCGTGATGAAGTCTCAAATATACATATATCTGATGACATGGGGAGATATATGATAGACTTGGTTTTTGCAACAAGATACCCTATGCGGTACAGAAGACAATTGGCAGTAATGATAGAACGCGGGGTAAGCCCTAGGGCTTCTTTGGCATTAAGTCAATGTGCTCAAGCACATGCATGGATGGAAGGCAAACATGAAGTAGAAATAGAAGACGTACATAATGTGATACGGGATGTCTTTCATCATCGTCTAAGCATTACAGAACATGCACTTCAAAATCAAAGAACCAAAGAAGAAGTTATAGGTATTATCTTAGAAAATGTTACTGTGCCTAAAAGTTGTCTCAAAATATGAGTGTAGTACTATGATTGACAAATTTTGATTTTGATGAGTTTTGGGATGATGTAGATTTAGATTAGGACATAAGGATTAATACTTATTTTAAACTCAAGCGTTATATCTTAAGGCATATAATGATAAAATAGTATTATATATGAGGACATAGGAATAGACATGGAACTTTCATCGCCACTTACTTTAGAAATGCTAGGACAACCTTTTTTGCTAGAGAAGCGTATATCGCTTTTAAAATCTATAGAAGAACAGGGTTCTATCTCAAAGGCAGCCAAAGTGGTGCCCATGAGCTATAAGAGTGCTTGGGAAGCAGTTGATACGATGAACTCTCTCTCTCCAAAACCTATTGTGTATAGGGAGATTGGGGGAAAAGATGGTGGTGGTACAACGATTACACCCTACGGTAAAGAACTGCTTAAAAACTATGACATACTTAAAAGAGAACATACACATTTTTTAAAAAGATTAGCAGTATTGACTGATATTAGAAGTGCTACTTTTAAGACTATTGAAAGGCTTTCTTTACAGATTTCTGCCCGAAACCAAATACGAGCCAAGGTTGTATCTGTAGAGTGTGAAAATGTAAATGCAAAGATACATTTGGAGTTAAAAAGTGGACAAGTACTGGTTTCAGTCATTACAAAAGAAGCTGTAGAAAATATGAATATAGAAAAAGATCAATTTGTGACAGTCATTTTTAAATCTTCTACGGTTTCACTTTTTGAGATGAGTTCTAAAAAATTTGAAGAGAATAAACTTGAAGGTATTGTTGAAAAGATAGAGACAGATTTAGAAAATGCTAAGATATTGATAGACATAGGAAGTCATGACAAAATCGTATCAGTGATACCTAAAAAGATATTAGAAGAGATGAAATTAGAATCAGGAAGTTCTATTTATATTGGCATAAAAGAAAATAACATCATGTTAGGTAAATAGAGGGTGAGAAAATTAATATTAGGGTGGCTATGGCTAATGTTATTTAGTGCAGCATATGGACTAGAAAATGATATAAAAACACACACTATAAGGTGTGACATGGTTCACTTATATAATGAAGATCCCCCAGAAGTAAATAGCATTAAAGATATGTTTACCCAAGGGATTTTTTATGGACGTATGCGTTTTAATAGTTTTGGTATTGTATGGAGAGATGAAATGCAAAGTGCTACGAACAGGACAAGGGCAAACCATGCGACAGCTGGCATTGGAGGAAGTGCAATTTATAGAAGTGCATACTTGCATGGTTTTGGTTTTACTGCAGGGCTGTATACTTCCCAAGGGAAAGGGACATTAAAACAATCAGAAGCGTATCTGTATCGATCAGGAAGAGATGTATTCAATCGCCGTGATGTATTGATGAAAGGGAAACATAATTTAACCTCTTTAGCTCAAGCCTACCTTGAATACAAGTCTCCTATGGTTTCTATTAAGGCAGGACGACAAATATTTGAAAGTTTTTTAACTGCAAGCAATGATACAAAAATGATACCAAACACTTTTAAAGGACTTACCCTTAATGGTAATCTGACACCTAAGACCAAACTTAACATGGGATACCTGACAAAACAAAAGCTGAGAGATCGTTCAAGATTTCACCATGTTTTAGCTGTCGGAGACGATGAAAATGTTAGATATAGTTTTTTTACGCAAAATGATGATGCTGGTATGCATCGTGGATTGACTTTATCTAAGCTTGAAGCTAGAGGCATACAAGACAAATTGATTGTGCTAGAAGCTCAAAATACAAGTATCGAATATCTTAGCCTAAGAATTAATTATACTGCAGTACCAAAGTTGATTTCTTCTATGATGTTTCAAGCTGATTATAGGCTTTATATGGGTGGTTGGTCTATTATTCCTGGGTTCAGGTATATGCAACAATTTGATAATGGGGCAGGTGATATAGGGGGTGCAAACCTTAGAAATCTTACTCAGGGCTACACTGATCCAGACAGTTTGAGTGCTAGGCTTTATGCAACAAGAATAGATTTAGTTCAGGATGCATTTAAATTTCGATTTGCCTATAGCAAAATAGCAGATAAAGGTGATATTATAGCCCCATGGAGAGGGTTCCCTACAGGAGGCTATACGCGTGCGATGGCACAAAATAATTGGAATGCCAATACGCAGAGTTATATGATGCAACTTGATTATCAGTTTAAAAGTATCTCTGAGTTTAAGATTATGTCACGTTTTGCTATACAAGATTTCGATGATAAAAAAATAGGAGTACAGGCCGATTCAAACGTTTTTACACTTGATTTACTTAAAGGTTTAGGAGGAAGTGCGTACTACTTAAAATCAAGATTTGCCTATGTTAGAGGAGATGCCGATACGGTGGCTGCTAATGGAGTCACTAAGGCAGACCCCTCTTATACCGAACTTCGTCTTGAAGTTAACTATTTATTTTAAGGAGATGCTGTGAAGCAGATATTTTTAACGTTAATATTTTTTTTCATAAGTGTTAGTGCAGGAGAAATCCGTATTGCAGTAGCTGCAAATGTCTCTTATGCCATAGAACCTTTAAAAAAAGCTTTTAAGTCTTTGCATCCAGAGATAGATGTGCAGGTAATATTGGGAAGTTCTGGAAAACTCACTGCACAAATCAAACATGGTGCACCTTATGATATTTTTCTCTCAGCAAACATGAAATACCCCAACGCTCTTTACAAAGATAAGATAGCTTTAAAAAAACCTGTAATTTATGCAAAAGGTGCATTAGCTATTTTGTCTGTGAAAGAACGTAACTACCATGCAGAGATATTTGTACTAAAATCACCAGATATTAAAAAAATCGCGATAGCCAATCCTAAAACAGCCCCTTATGGAGTGGCTGCAGTAGAGGCTTTGAAAAATGCAAAACTTTATGATAAATTAAAAAGTAAATTTGTCTATGGTGAGTCTATTTCTCAAACTATCACTTATGCTATCACCGCTGCAGATATAGGTATTGTGGCTAAATCTTCACTTTTTTCACCTAAAATGGCACATTTTAAAGAGGCTATACACTGGGCAGAAGTAGATAAAAACCTTTATACTCCTATTAATCAAGGGATGGTTATTTTGAAGAGGGCAGAAGGAAATATGCAGGTAAAAGCTTTTTATGATTTTATGTTGAGTGCTAAAGCAAAGGGTATACTTCGTGACTTTGGGTATAGCGTGTTATGATAGATTTTGCACCTTTTTTACTCTCTTTTAAGTTAGCAGGTGCGACAACAGTTATTTTATTTGTCATTGCTTTACCTTTGGCATGGTACTTGTCCCAAACAGAGTCAAGGTCAAAACCAGTTTTAGAAGCATTAACGGCACTTCCTATTGTGCTTCCTCCTTCGGTATTGGGTTTTTACCTTTTGGTTGTTTTGTCTCCAAATTCTGCTTTTGGAGGATTTCTGGAAGATGTTTTTGGGCTAAAATTGGTCTTTTCTTTTACAGGTTTGGTTCTAGCCTCATGTTTTTACTCTTTGCCTTTTATGGTACAGCCTTTACAAAGTGGATTTGAGGGTTTAAATAAACACATGCTAGAGGCTTCTTATTTGGCAGGTAAATCTAAACTTCAAACCATTTGGTATGTGGCACTTCCAAACATAAAACCTTCTCTTGTTACAGCACTCATCATCACTTTTGCCCATACTGTTGGAGAGTTTGGTGTGGTACTCATGGTGGGAGGTAGCATACCAGGAGAGACAAAAGTAGCTTCAATTGCCATTTATGAAATGGTTGAGGTTATGGAGTATGGGAAAGCACATATTTACTCTGGCATTATGCTACTTATGAGTTTTACTGTACTTATGTCTGTGTATGTGTTTAACCATAAACAAAAAAAGATAGGTATTTTCGCATGATACATTTGAATATACATAAAGTCTTGCATGGTTCTCAAGGTGAGATGTCTTTGGATATAAGGTTAGACATACAAAAAGGTGAATTCATTGTACTTATGGGTGAAAGTGGTTCTGGGAAAACAACATTTTTAAGAATATTAGCAG
>CAZEUM010000065.1:0-6521 GCA_964514765.1 uncultured Sulfurovum sp. | reverse complement strand
CTACTTTGGCTTAATGCTCACTACATTAAGGAAGCATCAGATGAGAAGCTTATAGGGCTACTTAAAGATTTTGATGTAGACTTAGAGGGAAATGAAAATGCCTCTATGATTTTATCTGCTACTAAAGAGCGTGGTAAAACACTTGTAGAGTTAGCTTTACAAATCAAACTTATAACTATTCCACCAAGCGGTTATGATGAAAAGTCAGCCAAAAAAGCTTTCAAAGGTGAAGCAAAAGAGATACTAAGTGCCCTTGCAGACATGTTAGCCTTAGCACAACCTACTAGTAAAGAATCTTTTCATTCTGTGATGAAAAAGATAGTAGAAGAAAAAAAAATAGGTTTTGGGAAGATAGGTATGCCACTACGTGTAAGCCTTATGGGTTCTATGACAGGTTCAGGTCTTGATGAGATTATGGCTATTTTGGGAGTTTCTGAGACGATTTCTCGTATTGAGAAAGCAATCACTACGGTTCCCTCTTAATATTTGGCTTTTCCAAAACTACATTTTTAAAAATTTTTTCAATGATTTCTTTGCTTTATTATCCATTTTATAATAAATATGATTCAAATACCAAGTGAGTTGCTTAGGTGTAATACCTCTTTTTTTTGCTTCACGCTTTAAAATGTATTGGGGTATTTTCACTTTTGACTTGCCAAAAGTACGGGCAATTTTTTCGATGCTTTTGCCATGCTTATTGTAACAAAGTCTTGCAAAGACAAAGGGTAAACTCATTTTCTCATACCAGGCTTCTGCGAGGTCAATGCCTTCTCCTCCATCAAGATAGTGTTTAAGTGCAGCGTCCCCTATAAGTACCTTACCTTGCAATTGTAAGACTTTTGTAAGTTGATTGGAAGTAGCAGAAGCGAGGTCACTTTCATCTTTTCCTTTCAAGAGTAACACAGAGTAAACCTTTTTATCTGCGATGATGCCTAGATCTGTACACTTACATTTTTTTGATGCTATAGATGATATAAAAGCAGCATGTACAGCCCGTCTTTTAAACGCTTTGTTTATGGTAGAAGGGACTGCTCGTTTGTAAGCAAAAGACATTTTGCTAGCATTATGGGTGAGGGTACGTTTTAAAAAGACTTGAAAAGGTAGAAGGTTAAGATAAGAGATGGAACCAAACAGCATATCAAACCTTTTTTAAGCATGATTATACCAAACAAGATTTATAATCGCGTTAAGATAAATAGAGGAGTTTCTCATGATAAAAGTAGAATTTTTAGGACCCATCGCTAAGGCGCCTATGGAAATAGAAGCAAAGACTTTGGCAGATGTCTCTGCAAAACTAAAAGAAGACAGTACTTTGGCAACATGGCTAGATAAATGTGCTGTAGCACTCAATGATGCAATGGTGAATGATTTAAACATAGTATTAAAAGATGGCGATAGAGTAAGTATATTGCCTCCTGTATGTGGAGGCTAGGGTTGGAACTCTATAGTGGCCCATTAGATGCCAAAGAGATATTTGGACGATGGCTGGATGAACAAGCAGAGTCAAACTATGGTGCATACATCCCTTTTGTGGGAATTATACGTGCAGAAGATGGCATAGAAGCCCTTAGTTTTGATATCTATGAGCCTGTACTTCAAGCGTGGTTTGATGATTGGCAAGAAAAAGCAAAAGCTTTGGGTGCAGTAGTAAAGATGGCACATGCTCTAGGTGATGTGCCAGTGCATACTTCTTCCTACATGTCTGCGGTATTTTCACCTAAACGTAGGGTAGCATTGGAACTCATAGATGAATTTGTGGAAGATTTTAAAGCCAATGCACCTATATGGAAATATGATATAAAAAATGCTGAGCGCATTTATGCCGCCGACAGAAGCACAGCAATGAAAGGGAGTGGATTATTAGCATGATACATTTTGACGAATCAATAGAGATAATAAACAATCTTGAAATACATAAGCATAAAACAAAAGCGCTTTGCATTGTAGATGCTCTTGGGTATGTACTCGCAGTTGATGTAGTAGCAGAACATAACTCACCAGAGTACCCAACCTCTGCAATGGATGGTTATGCCATAATCCATGAAGACATGACACTTGGTACATTAAAAGTGGAAAGCATCAATCCTGCTGGTTCTGCTTTGAAAAAAGAAGTCATAGGTGGTACTTGTATTAAAACATTTACAGGTTCACTTATGCCTCATGGTGCAGATACGCTTATCCCCATAGAGAATGTTGAGGTATCAGGAGATGACATTGTTATCAAAGAAGAAGTGCCTCAGGGGTTTTCTGTGTGTGAAGTGGGAGAAAATTATGCAAAAGGACAATTGCTCATAGCAAAAGGTACAAAAATAGATTTTCCACAAATAGGGGTCATGGCATCTTTGAACATTGCCAATGTACTTGTGTATGAAAAACCAACGGTTGCCATCATTTCTACAGGGTCTGAACTTTTAGCATTAGGAGAAGAACAAACCAACGATTCACAAATACGTTCATCCAACAACTATAGTTTAGCAGCTATTGTTAAAAAATATGACGGTATTCCTTTGCAGCTAGGTTGCATTAAAGATGATAAAGAAACAATTAGTAGAGAAATAGCAACTGCCTTAGAAAAGTCAGACATTGTAGTCACAACAGGTGGCGTATCGGTAGGTGACTTTGACTTTGTAAAAGATGTTATAGAAGAACTTGACTGTGATGTACTTTTTAAAGGTGTACGTGTGAAGCCAGGACAGCATATTGTGATAGCACGCAAAGATGATAAGTTCATTGTAGGTCTCCCCGGATTCGCCTATTCTTCTACTGTGACAGCATTGCTTTATCTTGTTCCCCTCATAGAAAAATTACAACAAGGAACTTGTGCATTACCTAAAGTAAAAGCAAAGCTTAAAGAACCTTTTCTAAAACTCAGTAAAAAAGCAGAATTTACCGCATGTAACATTTCACTTTTACAGGGAGAATATTATGTAGACTTTGCTTGTAAAAAAGTAGGCTCTTCTGCCATACTTACCAATATGCTTGGATCCGTAGCCCTTCTTGTTACTTCAGAAGATGACAGTTCTAAAGAAATTGGTGATGAAGTAAACATTTTACTTTTTGGCTAAGGTAAAAATATAGTATACGCTACTACAAGGCAAGGGTAGAAGCGCCCGTGCTTTTAAAAAAAGTGCAAATTCTGCAGCTGTTGTACATCCCATTTTCATCGCATAAGATAATAATTCTTTATTTTTTGAGTAAACCATTTTAAATCCTTTTTGATTATATTATTCTCCTTGTAAAAGAACAAAGTTCTTTTACAATTCCTCTCACTAAAGCTTCAGCTGAAGCCTCAGAACTTAAATACATCAAATTGTATATAAAAATTATAAATTATCTTAAAAATATGTCAAATTGCCATACTTTTAAGAAAAATAGACTATAATTTAGCATAAAAAGGAGTTAAAATGTTAATTTTAGGTGAAATCATAGAAAAACTGAAAGATGTAATTTCAGAAACTACCATAGGTAAAAAAGTATTTGATAAAGATGTTGCAAGTGCATTAAACATACCACAAGCTACTTTTGCAACAATGAAAAAAAGAAATTCTATTCCTTATGAGGAGATATTAGAGTTTTGTGCGTTTAAAAAGATTTCTGTCAATTGGCTTTTTTTTGACCAAGCCGTGGATATGCTTAAAGCGGAGACGGATAAGTTTTTTCAAGTACGTTATTTTTCAGAATTACGTGCCTCAGCAGGTGGTGGGGCAGATGTATTTGATGAAAACTTTGAAACCATTAGTATAGATGAAAAAATTATGCACAACATGGTAGGCATGGGAAATACAGAGCTAGAAGCCATACATGTAGATGGTGAGTCAATGGAACCAACGCTTCAAGATGGAAGTATCGTGTTTGTAGACAGAACACAAACAAACATAGCTAAAAATGGTATTTTTATTGCGTCAACGATAGGGGGACTTTTCATCAAACGTATCCATCAGCGTGCAGACGGGATGATAGAACTTATATCTGACAATACAGTGTACCCTCCACAAGCTATTAGTCCTGAAGAAGTGATTATTGTAGGGAAAGTGGTGGGGAATATAGAGAGTTTGTAGGGAACTACCTAACAGATTTAGGAGCTTTGCTGCTATATGTTTTATTTTTTGTCATTTTGGCTATTTTTATGATATATTACCCCACTAAGTGAATTTATTATATATAAAAGGGTGCAAAATGCCAAAGCTTACAAAAGTAAATAAAGGTCTGGAATAATGCTAGTAATGAATGAAGATTTAGAAGGTGCACTAAAAGAGTACCTAAAACTTTTTGATGAAGAAGCATATTTTGAAGCGCATGAGGTTTTAGAAGAAGCATGGCATCCTTTGCGTTTAAAAAAACACCCTTTGGCAAATCTTGCTAAAGGTTTGATTAATGGGGCTATAGCCTTTGAACATATAAAGCGTGATAGTAAAAATGCAAATAAAAAAGCTAAACATGTAATGGAATCTTATGAAAGACATATGCACCTTTGCAAGAGTAAAATAGTACATTTTGTGTTATTTGATACAGCAAAAGATAAAATAGAAATGCTAAAAGCAAGGCATGAAAAGGTATTTATCTGATGTTTTGGTACCATGCATCTACTAAACACTCCTACAACTCTGTTCGCAGCAACCCAAACTACCTATCATGGGAAGATCAACCCAGTACTTATAAAAGTTATCCTGTTTCGTATCAGAAATTTCGCTTAGACAGAAAGAATGAAGAAGAAAATTTCCTTTACCATATTGCAGGGATTAGCGCGCAAAAAACGTACCCATCTGGGGAATATTATCTGCGTATCAACCCTTCTGCTGGGGCACTGTATCCCAATGAACTCTACTTCCAAAGTAGGGGTGTAGAAGGCAGGGTTGATGGGATTTATCATTATGATGTAGGTATTTCATCGTTAACCTTGTTGGAAAAACTTCCTGAGTGTGAAGGTTTGGAGCCTTACTTTGCTTTTAAAACAGCCATGAAAGGCTATTTGTTTTTAGTGTCAGCCGTTTATTATCGTTCTTCTTGGAAATATAAAAATCGTGCTTTTCGTTATTGTCTCTTAGACTCAGGACATTTATTGGGGAGCATAGAAGCGGCTGCTTTATTAAAGGATGAGCATGTAAAGATGGTTTACAACATAGAACGAGAAAAACTTAACCGTATGTTTGGTTTTGAAGATCGTGAATGGTTTTTAGCAGCTGCGGTCATGGCAGAACCTATACAAAATACAAAAGTATCTGCATTAGAGTTTTCTTTGCCTTATGTCGAGGGGAGTAGAAGTTTTGAAAAAAATGAACTCATTGAACAAGCCTACAATGAAACAGTAACAATGCAAAAGTGTCAGGTTCAAAAACAAGCCCCTATTTTTACTTATGAGAGGAGTAGACTGCAAGAAACATTGTTTAATAGACGTTCTCAACGCGGTTTTCATAAAGGTGCACTTAGCAAAGGACAGTTTACTTACCTTATGGACATTCTGTCTCAACCCATTCTCTCAGACTGTGATGAAGAAGTTTCTGTCTATGTTGTGGTAAATCGCGTACTGGATAGACCTTTAGGTTTGTATAAAGATGGGAAGTACATAGCACATGGAGAATTTGCTAAAAAAGCAGGTTACCTCTCTTTAGAACAATATAGCCTATCAGAAGAGGGGGCTTTGGTATTCTTCTTCACCTCTAAAGGGAAAAATTACCAATCCCTGTACCAAAAAGCTGGCATCATAGGGCATAGACTTTATGTTGCTTCGGTCTATCTTGCTTTGGGCTGTTCTGGTATTGGTGCGTATTATGATGATGAAGTAAATGAATTTGTAGGCAATGATGAAATGGTCTTGTATGCCTTAGCCATAGGTAAATAGCCTAGCGCTTAAACCCATAGCCTAAAGCCTCTAAGTGTTTACGTACTTATGCAGGAATGTCACCTTCAAACTCTAAACTATTTTCTTTCGCTATATCTACTAGTGTTTTCTCCTCCTTCTTAGTGGGGTAATATCATCTATCCAAAACGTGATGATTTTATCTTAGCCATAGCAAATTTACGTAAAAAACCTACCTTTTGGGCAAGTAAAAGTGTTTCAGAGTATTCTACTTGTCGTATTTCTATTTTACCTGAGACTATTTATACGAGGTAAGATTACTCAACCGTTACAGATTTAGCTAAGTTCCTTGGCATATCTACATCATTTCCCAATCTAACAGAAATCTCTAACGCTAAGAGTTGTGTAACTACCATCATCTCAAAATACTCAAGCATTGGGTGGGAGCTGTATTTCGTCTGTATAAAGTCATCTGCTAAATCAAATGGCTCTGGGCTAATGGCTAAGATGGTAGCGTCCCTAGCAGAGAGTTCTTCAACATTTGATTTTACCTTGTCATAATGCATAGTTTTTGGCATAAGAGCAATGGTAAAAAGCTCCGCATCTGCCAAGGCTATAGGACCATGTTTCATTTCACCAGCAGGGTAACCTTCTGCATGGAGGTAGCTTATTTCTTTGAGTTTAAGTGCACCTTCAAGTGCAAGAGGGAAAAAGATGTCTCTTC